>JAOTTJ010000322.1 GCA_029864465.1 Gammaproteobacteria bacterium
GCCAACTATGCAGCCGCTGCAACAGCACTGCACCCCCTGCATGTCATCCAAATTCTCGGCGACGACCGCGTGCCAAACGGGCCTACAGATTACATCGCAGGACTCTGGGGCCTCGCGGACGTCACGGCGGCGAGCCCGCTGCTCGTCGATCCGGGCGGCGCGCATGGCATCGTGCGCTTCACGGCTGGCGAGCATACGTCACTGCTCGTCCCATCAGACCCGGCCGTAACAGCCGAGATGCAGAGCCAAATGGTGACGTTCGCGGTAACGAACGGCACGACGATCGCGATCACCGACACGAGCGTGGTCCAATGACCCGCGCCGCAACCCAGAGGGAGAAGATCATGCGCATCGTCCATAACTCCATGCTCTGCGCCGGGCTGACCATCGCGATCGCTCCGGTTGCCGGTTGGTCGCAGCCGGTTCAGGAAGCCGGCGAGCAACCAGTCATGGAGGAAATCGTCGTTACGGGGACTTATATCCGCAGGCCCACTCAGGCCGACTCTCCCTCGCCGCTCAGCGTGATCTCGCAGGACGATCTGTCCGCGCTCGGCGTCAACGAGATCAGCGACGTCATCGAGCGGCTCACGATCAACACGGGGTCGCAAAACAACCCGGATGCGTTCACGCAGAATTTCACGACCGGCACGAGCAACATCAATCTCCGTGGACTCGGCGTCAGCTCGACGCTCGTCATGATCAACGGGCGCCGCCAGACGCAGAGCGCGGCAGCGACCGACCGCGGCGAGAACTTCGTCGATACCTCCTCGCTGCCGCCGATGATCGCGTTCGACCGCATCGAGACGCTCAAGGACGGCGCCACGGCGCTCTACGGCTCCGAGGCCGTCGCCGGCGTGGTCAATTTCATCACGCGCAGCGACTTCGAGGGCTTCGATCTGCAACTGGACTTTCAAAGCGTCGACGAGCACCCGCAGGAGGACAGCCAGATCAGCGGCATCTACGGTGTCGGCAACGACACGACCCACTTTCTCGCCGCATTCAGCGTCCTCGACCGCAGCCCGCTGACGACGAACGACCGCCGTCTCTCGGGGCCGACCGATGATCTCAGCCAGGCCGGCAACCCCGGATCGTTTCTCGTCCCGAGCCTGCCAGGCAATCCGACCTACGGACTCATCTGGACGGCCGGATTCGACAGTAACCTGAACGGCGTTGCCGACGCGCTCGAGCCGCGGCTCGGACTACCGGCCGTACCGGGTGCGCAGCTGCCCGTGTTCGCGGATCCGGACTGCGCGAGCATCGCCGCGCAGGACCCCAAGGTCGTGCCGGGCTTTGCGCAGGTCGTGCCGAGCCCGATCGGCGACATTCCGATCGGACTGTGCCAGTTCGATTTCGGCAGCTACTACTCCCTCGTACCGGACGAGCAACGCCGGTCTGCGTACTTCGAGCTCACGCACGACTTCAACAACGGCGTGTCGAGCCGCGTCGAGCTGCATCTCGCCAACAACGACGCGACGCGCAACAACTCGCCGACGTTCCCGTTCGCCGCGTTCCCCGAGGTGGCTGCGACACATCCCGACAATCCGTTCGGCACGGACGTCAACTTCATCGGCCGTGTCCAGGGCGCCGGCGGCGAGGCGGTGGAAAGCCAGCACAATTCCGACACGTGGCGGCTTGCTGCAAGTCTGACAGGCGACTTCAATGCCGCCTGGGGATGGGACCTGGGGCTGCAGAAGAGTCGTAACGAGTTTTTCGCGGCCGCGCCGGACGTGCTCGTCGATCGCTTCGACCTCGCGATCACGGGCCTGGGTGGCGCCAGCTGCGATCCGGCCACGGGCACGCCCGGTGTCGGCGACTGCGTCTACTTCAACCCGTTCGGCAGCGCGTTGACGGGCACGGGCACGGCCAACTCACCCGCGCTGCTCGGCGATCTCATCGGGACGTTGAGCTTCGACGCCGAAAGCGAGCTGCTGACGATCGACGGTGTTGTGACCGGAGAGTTCGGGGAGATAGACGGTGGCACGATCGGCGCGGCGTTCGGGTTCCAGTTGCGCGAGGAGGAGCTCAGCTACGACTACAACGACCAGGCCAACGCCGATAATTTCTTGTTCCTGTTCGGCAATCCCGACTTTGGCGACTCTCGCGACGTGACGGCACTGTTTGCCGAGCTCGCGCTGCCGTTCACGGATACCGTCGACGTGCAGGTCGCGGCACGCTACGAGGACTACGGCAGCGGGGTCAACTCGACGGATCCGAAGGTCTCGGTGCTGTGGCGGCCCACCGACGACTTCTCGCTGCGCGGCTCGGTCGGCACGTCGTTCCGCGCACCTTCGCTGTATCAGGTCTACGGCACGCAAACGTCATTGGCTCAGCTCACCGACCCGAACGTCGGCACGCCGCAATTCTTCCCGGTCCGCGCGCAGCCCGACCCGTCCGGCGCGGCGCTGCGACCGGAGTCGGCCGACGTCCTCAATCTCGGCTTTAGCTGGTTCGCGACCGACAACGTCGAAGTCGGCATCGACTATTGGTCGTTCGATTACACCGACGTCATCATCCAACAGAACCCGCAGGCGATTCTAAACGCCGCCGATGCCGGCGACGCCCAGGCTTTGACTCAGGTGATACGCGACCCGGGCAGCGGCCTGCTGCTGCGCGTCGATACCTACTACGACAACGCCTCGAGCCTCGAGACGGACGGTTTCGATTTCTCGATCGTCTATAACCTCGACACCAGCAATGCCGGCGATTTCGTGCTCGGCGCCGAAGCGACGCTCGTCTCGAGCTACGACGCCGTCGACCCGCAGGCCGGCCTCATCGACGGTGCAGGCAGACGTAACTTCAGCAACTTCGCCACATCCGTGCCGGAGCTGCGCACGACGGCGTTCGTAAACTGGCAGCGCGCGAACCATAGCGCCAATGTCTATCTGAACCACATCGACTCCTACTTGGACGATGAGGACGGACCGCTGGCCTTAGAGACGATTGGCAGCTATCTGACCGTCGATGCGCAATACAACTACCGTTTCGGCGGCGATCGCGGACCGACGATCTCGATCGGCGCGATCAATCTGTTCGATGAGGACCCGCCGCGCGTCACGACGAACGGTGGTTACGACTCGAAGGTGCACGACCCCCGCGGCCGGCTGCTGTACGCCAGAGCGACCTTCAATTTCTGATCGGAGCGGCGATCGGCTCTGCCGAGGGTCCCGATAGGTCCAGTTTTGTGGCAAAGCCGGGATCGGACTAGGACATTCTCGGAACGTGGCGACACGTCAGCCACTCGGTTTGGCCGAAGGCGGACATAGTACGCTGCCAAAGGTATGCCAGCACGAAGAAGCCGAGCGGTGTAGTGATGAGGAGAACGATGGGTTCCAGATTGTTTGTCGCCGTCTCGCTCGCTGCATTGCCGCCGTCGGCCTTCACTCATCATTCCATGGCCGAGTTTGACCGCGGGACCGTAACCGAGGTGGAAGGAGAGGTCGTGGCCGTTTCGTGGCGAAATCCGCATGTTCTCCTCGACATCGCGACCACTGACGACAACGGTCAGGCGCTCGTCTGGCATCTCGAGGGGGGTGCTGTGAGCTCTCAGCGCCGTCGCGGGCTGACGTCCGGGCGCGTCCACGTGGGGGATCACGTCCGCGCCGCAGGCTGGCCTTCCACCCGACGCCCGGGCTACCTGCAGGTGAATCACCTTCTGCCGCCCGACGGTACTGAGCTCCTCGTCGGCCGGATACGCGAGCCGCGCTGGTCTGAATCTCACCTGGGCAGCGGGGAGTGGGCCGTCGACCCCGCTACAGCGGCGTCCGCCACAGCACGGGGTCTGTTTCGTGTATGGAGCCAA
>JAOTTJ010000046.1 GCA_029864465.1 Gammaproteobacteria bacterium
ACCCGAGATGCGTTTGACCATGACCGAGGCGCGTCGCTACCTATTTGATGCCGACGGAATCGCGACGGAGGTCCGCGCGATGCTCAAGGCGGCCCTCAGGCAGGCCTGGGGCGCTGGTGAGGAGGTGCTCCTGATTGGTCACAGCCTCGGCTCGGTCATCGCCTACGATACGCTGTGGGAGCTCTCACACGAGGACCGGGACGCCGAGCGCGTCGATCTATTCTTGTCGCTCGGCAGCCCGTTGGCGAGCCGGCTGATCCGGGAGAACCTGCGGGGTGTCACTCGCGCAGGCACTCAACGTTACCCCGCGAATATTCGTCGCTGGAAGAACTTCGCGGCTCGAGGGGAGCTCACGGCGCTGCGGCCGCGGCTGGAGCCCTACTTCGGTGAGATGGTCGAGCTGGGTGTGCTTGAATCCCTCGAGGATCGCATCGACCTCTACAATCACTTTCGCGGCGACATCGGTCTCAACGTCCACAAGTCCTACGGCTATCTCGTCAACGATGCCGTCGCCGGCACGATCGGCGAATGGCTTCTCGCTTAGCTTCCTCGTCCCGAGAAAGAGCATCTCGAACCGGTAGTCTCGGCGCGATCACCGGCAGCGAAGATCGCACCGGTCGATGTTGCGCGGATAGCGGGTTCCTGCGGCCAGGTGCGGCTAGCCGTCTTGCGGCTCGATGCGCACATCGATGCGACGGTTGCGCGCGCGGCCCTGCGTCGTTTCGTTATTGGCAATCGGTCGTGTTTCACCGAAGCCCATTGCTCGGATCCGAAACCCCGCGACGCCGAGCTCGCCCGTCAAGAACGCGCCGACGGCTTCCGCACGGCTGCGTGACAGCGCGAGGTTGGCACTGTCGCTGCCGAGCGAATCGGTGTGGCCTTCAATGACGATAAGAGAGCGCGGAAAGACGTCGGCTGCATCGCGAACCTTCTCGAGCAGGGGCCGGTAGCTCTGATCGATCGTCGATTCGCCGCTCGCGAAGCTCAAGCCGACGAGTCGCACGATGAGATTGTTGCCTTCCCGGTAGACCAGTGCTTCGCCGCCGGAGAATGCCGACTCGATACGGGAGAACTGCGCGCGCGCGGCGGCGTCGGCCTCGAGTCGCTGGATCAGTGCCGTGCGTTCCTCGGAGACGCCGCCGAGCCGTTCGTCGAGCTCGCGGATCTCCTCGCTCAGACCGAAGATCTGCAGGCGGTTCTCCTCGCTTTCGGCCAACAATTGCCGCTCGCGCTCCTGCATACCGCCGATATATGCCGAAAGATCGGCTGTGACGGAATCGGGACCACTGTCGAGTCTCGCCGGTAGATCGGCAACGGCGGCCACTTCGGCCAACGCCTGTTCGTAGCCGAGCATCAAATCCTCTTCCGTCGCCTCGCCGTCGCGCACGGCTTGGATGCGGGCGGCCAGGTACATCGCGTGGCGTGCCTCGTAATCTGCCCGTTCGGCGAGGGCGAGTGGCCGCTCGATCGCGTATCGATCCTCATCGAGCGCTTGCTCGGCCTGTTGCAGCAGGCTCACCGCACGCGCAAAGGTCTGCGGGGCGACGCGTGGCACGCGGGCCTGCTCGGCTTGGGCCAATAGGGCCTGCGTCCGGCTCAGATGCTGTGCCTTGATCGCTGCGAGCTCAGCGCTGCTGTACCGCGTTTCTGCTTCTACTGCGCGCTCGCGAGCAGCATCGGCATCGCCGGCCTCGAGTCGACGCGCGGCCGTATCAAAGAGCGCCTCGGCTTCCAGCCAAATCGCTGGCGCGAACGTTTCGGCTTCGGCGTCAGCGGCGTCGGTGCGCGTCGCGATCGCTGCGGCGAGCACGTCGCTTGCAACGTTGGCGATAGCCGTCGCCTCGGTGAAATAGGTCGCTGCCTCCTCGAGGCGACTCGTGATGCGTTCCAGGCTGCGGCCGCGCTCCAGGTCGGCCTCGGCGTCGGTGTAGGCAATTGCGCCACGCTCGAAGGCCCGCGGCGCGAGCAGGTTGGCCTGAGCGTTCCTCGCTTCCGCGAGGGCGTCGTTGGCGGCTTCGAACAGCGTGGTCCGGATGTCCTGCGCGCTGGCACCGGCGATCAGTGTCACGCCGAGCAACAGGCCGAGCCCGAATTTCGGGATAAAGCCGAGAGTTACGGATCGGGTCTCGCTAGCCATCGTAGGCACAATATACCAAGCCGTCTCGAGCAAGCCCAAAAGCTTCCGGGGAACGCTGCTTGCGACCGAGCGCGATTTCACGTTTGCGAAAAGCCGGCCCCCGGGGCCGCGCAAAATGTGGACCTGCTCACAGTCGGCACGAATTATGGCGCCTAAGCTGCTTTTCCATGGGTGTGAAGTATTACACGCATTTCGTGCTGACCGACGAGACTGGCGACGATGAAGGCCAGGAATACAGCGGTGTCGTCGAGGTAAACCAGAGTACTGAAACTCGGTTTGACGCTCGCGAGATCGAAGCGTTGCTCGCACGGAACTTCGATTTGGATTCAGAGGCAGTCCGACTTCTCAAGTGGTCGAGATTGCAGTAGCGGCCCTCTAACGTCAGGTTCCCCCTGTAACTTGCCCGACGCTAGTCGGGCTTTTTTTTGCGCGCTCGTTCTGTGCCATCCGGGCGCGTATACGCGATGTGCGTGATCGCGTAACCGGCCGGTCCTTCTGGTGTCTCGACGGTTATCTCGTCATCGAGACATTTACCGAGCACGGCCTTGCCGAGCGGCGAATCCATGCTCAGATACTCGGGTGCATGATCGAACTCGTCGGGTCCGACTAGCCGAAAGCGCCGCGCCACGCCGCTCATGTCCTCGAGTGTGAACCAAGCGCCGAAATAGACTTTCGTCGGATCTGATGGCGCCTGGTCGACGATCTTCACGTTTCCAAGGCGTTTGCGCAGATGTCGGACACGCCGATCGATCGCGGCTAATTGCTTCTTCCCGTAGATATACTCGGCGTTTTCCGAACGATCCCCTTGTGCAGCAGCTTCGGCGACGGCGCGCGTGACCGCGGGCCGCTGGACGCGCCAGAGATCGTCGAGCTCACGTTCGAGCGCAGCCACGCCCTCGGGCGTGATGTAGCGCGATTGTGGCGGGGGCGGCGGCCGATATCTGCCCATAACACGCCTCTAGAAACCATGAGATAATTGCGGACCCCTCCAATCTTAAGTGATCGACTCGACTCATGACGGCGTTTCGCGGCATACCGGTCGTTACGGCTGGCTCGAAGTATCGGACGCCGCAAGGCTTCAGTGCCATCAAGCATGGCGTCAAGACGCGCGGCGATCGGCCCGTCGCCGCCGAGCGCAAGCCCGAGTGGCTGAAGATCAAGCTTCCGTCCGGCGCGAAATACGCGGCCGTACGCGACACGGTCAGGGCTCACGAGCTCGCGACGGTTTGCGAGGAATCGATGTGCCCGAACATCGCGGAGTGCTGGTCGAACGGGACCGCGACGCTCATGCTCATGGGAGCGGTTTGCACGCGCGCCTGCCAGTTCTGTGCCGTCGATACGGGTAATCCTGCGGGCAGGCTCGATCCGCGTGAGCCCGATAACGCGGCGCGATCGGTCGAGCTCATGCAGCTCGGTTACGTCGTACTGACGTCGGTCGATCGCGACGACCTCGAAGACGGCGGCGCCGAGCACTACGCGCGCTGTGTCAGGGCGATCAAAGCACGTTGTCCCGATACCGCTGTCGAAGCGCTGACGCCGGATTTTTGCGGCCGGTTTACCGACGTTGAGCGAGTCGTCGACTCGGGAATTGAAGTCTTCGCTCAAAACCTCGAGACGGTGAGACGCCTGACATCGACTGTCCGGGATCCTCGCGCAGGTTACGAGCAGACGCTGCGCGTGCTCGAGCACGCGAAACGCTATCGGCCCGACGTGCTGACGAAGACGAGTCTGATGCTCGGCCTTGGCGAGAGCGACGAGGAAGTTCGGCAGGCGCTCGAGGATCTCGCGGATATCAATGTCGACATAGTGACTTTCGGTCAATACTTGCGCCCGACCCGCAATCATTTACCCGTCGAGCGCTACGTAACGCCAGCTGAGTTCGAAAGCTTCCGTCAGTGGGGTCTCGAGCTCGGTTTTCTCGAGGTCGTTGCGGGCCCACTCGTGCGCTCGAGCTATCGTGCCGATCGGGTTTTCGAGAAGAACAACGTAGGCTTATGACAGGCGGGACACGATCCCCAAGGCGCGACCATGGCCGAATTCTTCACTGACTATAGTCTGTTTCTGGCCGAGCTTCTGACGTTCGCCGTGATCGTCGTCGTGATCGTCGTGCTTGTCATTTCCTCGAGCAAGCGCGTGAGCCAGCAGGACGGTCTGACGGTCGAGCATCTCAACAAGCGTTACGAAAGTCTCGGCGATACGGTGCGCCGCGCCGTCGAAGGCAGCCAGCGCTTCAAGCAAGCAGCAAAGGAACGGCGCAAGCAGCGCAAGCGACAGGACAAGAAAGGCTCGGACCGAAAGCGGATTTTCGTGATTGATTTCAAAGGCGACATTCGCGCCTCTGCGACTGCCTCGCTGCGTGAGGAAGTGTCCGCGATTCTCGCAGCGGCCGACAGCCACGATCGCGTGCTCGTTAGACTCGAAAATCCGGGTGGCACCGTTCACGAGCACGGACTCGCCGCATCCCAGCTGTTGCGCGTGAAGCAACATGGCCTGCAGTTAACCGTCGCTGTGGACAAGGTCGCTGCGAGCGGAGGTTATCTCATGGCCTGTGTAGCCGACGAGATCATCGCAGCACCGTTTGCGATCATCGGCTCGATTGGCGTGATCGCGCAACTGCCGAATTTTCATCGTTTCCTCGAGGCCAAGGGCGTCGACTTCGAGCAGGTCACAGCTGGACGCTACAAGCGAACGCTGACGCTGTTCGGCGAGAATACCGAGGAGGGCAGGGAGAAGCTCAAGGAGGAGCTCGAGGACGTGCACCAGCTCTTCAAACGCCAAATCGGCGAACACCGTGGACAGGTCGATATCGACAAGGTGTCGACAGGCGAGCATTGGTATGGCGTCAAGGCGCTCGAGCTCGACCTCATCGATCGGATCAGCACGAGCGACGATTTTCTGCTCGAGGCGGCTGCGGACCACGATCTCTACAGTGTGAGCTACAAGCGTCGCCGGTCGCTGCCAGAGCGCGTGATGTCCGGTGCCGAGAGCCTCTTGTCGCGTTAGTCGTCTGCCCGCCGCACGCGTGCTCGGGTACCGCCGTCTGCCTACTTTATGATTCCGCTGCGCGACGACAATCCTACGAGAACGCGCCCGATCGTGACGTATGTCATCCTGGCGCTGTGCGCGATCGTTTTTCTCTGGCAGCTCGCGCTCGGACCCGGCGGTAACGAGGCGGCCGTTTATGCGCTCGGCTTCATACCGGCTGTCGTGTTCGGCGGCGTAGATTTACCCGAGCAACTCGTCTGGGTTCCGACCCCGCTGACAATCTTCACGTCGATGTTCTTGCACGGTGGTCTGCTGCATCTCGCCGGCAATATGCTCTATCTATGGATTTTCGCCGACAACATCGAGGATCGACTGGGTCGCGGGCGGTTTGTCTTGTTCTATGCGCTATGCGGGATAGCAGCGGCGCTCGCTCAGGCGATACCGGATCTCGACTCGCGCATCCCGATGATAGGTGCCAGCGGTGCGATCTCCGGTGTGCTCGGCGCCTACGTCATACTGTTTCCGCGTGCGCGCGTGCTCGTCGCCATTCCCGTGTTCATCGTGCTCTACACATTGCGCTTACCGGCGATCTGGGTGCTCGGCGTGTGGTTTCTCGGTCAGTTGTTGAGCTCTGTCGCGATGTCCTCGGCCGGCGCCGGCATTGCGTTTCGCGCGCACATCGGCGGTTTTGTCGCCGGGGTCTTGCTCGTCACATTTTTCACGCGCAGTAGACGCGGCTAAGTCCCCAGCAGCTTGCCTCATTGCGCGGACCGTTGCGGGGCTGCAACTTCCTGGATTGGCGGTTATCATAGGTCTTTCCGAACGGCGACGGTCATGGCGATCGATATTTCGGACCCCTCTGCTCCGGGCCCACCAAGTAGCTTCGACGCTAACCGTTTCATTCCGCCGAGAACCGAGTGCCTGGCGGCTTTCATCGGCCGTGCCCATCGCGGGCCCCTCAATGAGCCCGTCGTCATCGCGAGTTTCGACGCCTACCGCCGCATTTTCGGCGGTCACGGGCAACTCGGTTTTCTGAGTACTGCGGTCCAGCAATATTTCGAGCACGGTGGTGCAGTCGCAGCGGTCGTGCGCGTTGCCAACAATGCAACACGGGCGCGTGTCGATCTTCCAGCCCAAGGCCAGTTATTGCGCTTGCACGCTCGTGAGCCCGGCAACCGATTCGTGCTGCGTGCGTCGGTGGATTACGACGGTATCAAGTCGAACGAGGAGCAATTCAATCTCGTCGTGCAGCGCCTCGCGCGGCCAGGCTCGCAGCTCGTCGAGGATCAGGAATTGTTTCGCGCGTTGTCCATGGATGAATCGGACGAACGCTTCGTCGTCGACGCGCTGCGCTCGTCAGAGCTCGTGCAGCTCGGTGGACCGCTTCCGGATTGCCGCCCGGACGCGACACGCGCCGAGCATCCTGGTCAGCCGCTGCCGTATATAGAGATGAGTTCCTCGGGAAGCGACGGCGAGGAGCTTACCGACTACGATGTTGTGGGGTCGAACGACGAGCGGACCGGCCTTTTCGCGCTCGACGACCTCGATCGCATCGATCTCGTCAATATCCCGCTGCCGGCGTCGGGGCACGACCTCGGGCTCACGACGTTTCTCGCGGCCGAACGTTACTGCGCACGCCGGCGCGCGATACTCCTGTGGGATCCGCCGTGGTCGTGGGACTCCGCCGCTACGGCACTGCTCGGAGTCCGGGGCGGCGGGCTCGCGAGCGCCAGCGCCATGACCTATTTTCCGCGAGTCGTCCACACCGTCAGCCCCGAGCGGCACCCGCAAGGTGTTCCTGCCGGAGGTGCCGTGGCGGGCATGCTCGCTGCAAACGATCGGGCCGAGCATTGGCAGGTGCTTGACGGTGCGAACGCGTCGCTCAAGTCCGGGCTCGTGCCGTCTCTAACAGTGACTGACCGCGAGTCTGGACTGTTGCGAGGCAGCGGCATCAATGTGTTCGTCAATGGGCGCGGGCATCGCACGCGTCTCGAAGGGAACGTCTCGCTCGGCGCCTCCAGCGCGGTTTCTCACATCTGGCAACGTCTCGATCGCTGCCGGCTGCTGGGCCACATTTTGAAATCGCTCGAGCAGCACACACGCTGGGCGCTGAGCGCCAAATGGAACCGCGATTTCGAGCAGCAGGTCGTCGGCGATGTTCGCGCGTTTCTCGGCGCGCTATTCGCTGGAGGGGCGCTATGCGGCGACCGTCCCGAGCAGGCGTTTTTCATCAAGCTCCAGGCTGCGATTCTCGGCGAGCAGCGCGAGCTCGTTCTTCGCATCGGCATCGCGCTCGATAAGCCGAACGAGTTTCAGATCTACGACGTGATTCATCGCGCCGGGCAGAGCACCACACGACCTGCGCCCCCGCGAGAGGCTGCCCAACTCGCCAGCTAGGCGCAGCCATATCCGCCGCCGCCAGGTGTCTCGATGACGAGCCTGTCGCCCGCGTCGAGCTCTATCTCCGCAGTGCCACCGAGCGTTTCTATTTTGCCGCTCGCGCGCACGACGCGGTTCCGGCCGGGTAGGCCTTCGGCTCCACCGGCGAGGCCGAACGGCCTGACATGCCGCCTGCTGGAGAGAATTGCCGCTTGCATGGGCTCGAGAAATACGATTTCTCGAACCACGCCGTCGCCACCTCGGAACATGCCGTCACCGCCGCTGCCGCGTCGCACGGCAAAGCGCTCGATGCGAATCGGGTAACGCCATTCGAGGACCTCAGGGTCGGTAAGCCGCGAGTTGGTCATATGTGTGTGCACGGCGCTCGCACCGCCGAACGTGGGTCCCGCGCCGGCGCCGCCGCAGATCGTTTCGTAGTACTGATAGCGCTCGTTGCCGAACGTCAAATTGTTCATCGTGCCTTGGCTCGCCGCACAGGCACCGAGCGCTGCAAGCAGCGTATCGGTAATGCATTGCGAGGTTTCGACGTTTCCGGCAACGACGCCCGCCGGGTACTCGGGGTTGACGAGACTTCGTTCCGGTAGCCGGATCTCGATCGGTTCGAGGCAGCCATCGTTGAGCGGAATGCTCTCTTCGACAAGAGTTCGAAACACGTAAAGGACGGCCGCTCGTGCGATAGCGGCGGGCGCATTGAAATTGCTCGCGCTTGTCGGCGACGTTCCCGTGAAGTCGACGACGGCGGTGCGCGCAGCTGCGTCGACAACGACGCTGATCTCGATGCGCTCGCCGCTGTCGAGCTCGCCGGTCCAGCGTCCGCTGCGCAGCCTTTCGATGGCGCTGCGCACGCACTGCTCTGCGTTTTTCTGGATGTGATTCATGTAAGCGTGAACAACGTCGACCCCAAAACGTTGGACGATACGCTCGAGCTCTGCGATACCTTTAGCCGTCGCCGCGATCTGCGCCGAGAGATCCGCGATGTTCTGCTCGACATTGCGCGCTGGATACGGTCCTGCTTCGAATAGCGCTCTGATTTCTCGCTCTCGAAGTCGGCCGTCGCGAACCAGCAGGACATTGTCGAGCAACACGCCTTCGTCGTGAATCGAGCGGCTCGCAGCTGGCATTGAGCCCGGCGTGATACCACCGACGTCGGCGTGGTGGGCGCGGCAGGCGACTGTGAAGCTCAAGCTCCGATCCTCGGGATCGAAAACCGGTGCGACGACGGTAATGTCGGGCAGGTGGGTACCGCCGTTATACGGCGCATTGAGCATATAGATGTCCCCGGGCCTCAGCACGGAGCGATTCTGCTCGAGCACGGTCCGCACGCTCTCGCCCATCGAGCCCAGATGGACGGGCATGTGGGGTGCATTGGCGATGAGGCCGCCGCCCGCATCGAAAACGGCGCAGGAAAAATCCAGGCGTTCCTTGATGTTTACGGAGTGCGCTGTTTGCTGCAGCACGACACCCATCTGTTCGGCGATATGCATGAAGAGATTGTTAAACACTTCGAGCATGACCGGGTCTGCCTGCTTGCCGACGGACTCGCGATCCGGGCGCCGCTCATGCCGCGTCAGAATCATGTCGCCGTTAGCGTTGATTTCGCCCTGCCACTCGGGTTCGATGACGATCGTTCCGTTCGGTTCGACGACGACGGCTGGGCCGCGCACGGCCGCGCCCGCCGGTAAATCCGCCCTCGCATAGATCGGCGTGCGCTTGCGTTCGTTGCCGAACCAGATGGGTCGGGCGCACAGTGGCGCGAGCTCGCCGGCTGGCTGCGACGCGCTCGCCGGTCCGGGCTTTTCGACGCGGCCGACGCCTTCGAGCTCGATCGACTCCACGATCAGGAGACGCTCCGGCGTCTCGAAACCAAACTGCTTTCTGTGTGCGCTGTGGAAGCGTAAGCGTAGAGCGTCCTCGGTATCGGACCAGGGCACCGCCAGCGTCGTATCGCTTCCCGCAATCTTGATTTTCAAGCGACGTTCGAACTGCAGCTGGGATTCGCTCACGCCTTGCTCGAGCAGCTCAGCCCGCATCTCTTGCTCGAGTGCTTCGAACTCGGGGTCGAGGTGCGCGAGGGCGTCTGCATCGAGCTCGGTTTCGATTGCTCGCGCGCGCAAGGAGCGAAGGTCTGCGAGGCCCATGCCGTAGGCCGACAGGACGCCGGCGAGCGGGTGAATCATCACTGTCTGGATGCCGAGAGCATCAGCGACTCGGCAGGCATGCTGACCCCCGGCGCCGCCAAAGCAGCACAGCACGAAATCCGTGACGTCGTGGCCCCGCTGTATCGAGATCTGCTTGATCGCGTTAGCCATGCGCTCGACCGCAATGTGCAGAAAGCCCGCCGCAACCTGCTCGGGCTCCATCGATTCGCTCGCGTCGGCACTCACGGCGGCGGCTAACGCATCGAATTGTGCTGCAACTGTCGATGCGTCGATCGGCGCCTCGCCCGATGGCCCGAACACGGCCGGAAAGTAGTCGGGTTGGATTCGGCCGAGCAGTACGTTGGCATCGGTAATCGTCAACGGGCCGCCGCGACCGTAGCAGGCAGGTCCGGGATCCGCACCAGCGGAATCGGGGCCGACTTGAAGGCGTGCCTGGTGAAATTTCAGTACCGAGCCACCGCCCGCGGCTACCGTATGAATGCGCATCATCGGCGCTGTGATCCTGAAACCGGCGATCGTGCTCACGCCGGTTCGTTCGAGCTCACCTTCGTATAGCGAGACGTCAGTCGACGTGCCACCCATGTCGAAGCCGATGATTCGCGTGTAGCCAGCGGCTTTCGTCGTTTCCACCATGCCGACTACGCCGCCAGCCGGCCCCGACAGGATGCTGTCCTTGCCGTGGAAGTAGTCGGCTCGTGCTAGACCACCGTGGCTTTGCATGAACAGAAGCGGTGCCGTTCTCAGGACGTCGGCGAGCCCATCGCGCACTTGAGCAACGTAGCGATCGAGCACCGGGGAAAGGTAGGCGTCGACGACCGTCGTGTCACCGCGCGAGACGATCTTCATCAGAGGGCTTGTTACGTGAGACACGCAAACCTGCTCGAAGCCGACGCGTCGGGCGATTTCAGCAGCGCGACGCTCGTGTGCCGGATAACGATAGCCGTGCATGAGAACCACCGCGGCGCTCGTGCAGCCGTCTGCGCGCGCTTGTTCGAGCTCATCCTCGAGCCGGTGTGTGTTGAGAGGCTTGACGATCTCGCCGTGAGCAGAGACGCGCTCCTGTGCTTCGACGACATGTGAATAGAGCATCTCGGGCAGGCGAATATCGAGCGCGAAGATATCCGGGCGGTTCTGGTAGCCGATCCGCAGCGCATCGCCGAGACCGTCGGTGATGATGAGGGCCGTGCGAGCGCCACCACGCTCGAGCAGTGCATTCGTCGCCACTGTCGTTCCCATCTTGACGGCGGCAACGCGCGCAGTGTCTGGGTCGGCGTCGGCGAGCAACTCGAGAATGCCGTGCACGGCGGCATCGGCATAGCGATCGGGATTCTCCGAAAGCAGCTTGACTGTCGTGAGAGTCCCGTTCGGGCGCAATGCGACGATGTCCGTGAAAGTACCGCCGCGATCGATCCAGAACTGCCAGGCGTTCGTGCTGGCTCCCCGATTACCGCCGCGCATGGCGGTGATCAATCAGACCTGTCTTGGACTCAGTCCTCCGCTGCCGGGCGGAACGCATTCTCGAGTTCCTTCTGCACGGGCGCCGGTGCCGTTTCGTAATGGTCAAACTCCATTGTGAAAACGCCCTCGCCGCCGGTTAACGACTTCAGCGTCGTTTGATAGTCGCCGAGTTCTGCGAGTGGAACCTGTGCCGTAATCCGAACGCGTCCTCCGCTCGCAGCGTCGCTGCCAGCGATGCGACCGCGAATGCCAGCCAGGTGCCCCGTGATGTCACCGACCGAGTCGCTCGGGGTCGTGACCTCGACCTTGGCAATCGGCTCGAGGACGATCGGCTTGGCTTTGGAGATAGCATCAATGAACGCGCGCTTCCCGGCGGTGATGAACGCCACCTCCTTGGAGTCGACCGGATGGTGCTTGCCGTCGTAAACCGTGACGCGCACGTCGCTGAACGGATATCCGGCGACGGCACCCTCTTGGAGCACTTGTTTGACGCCTTTCTCGACCGCTGGAATGAACTGCCCGGGGATCGAGCCGCCGACGACCGCGTTCTGAAATTCGAATCCGTGACCCCGCGGCAGCGGCTCAACGCGCAGGAAGACCTCACCGAATTGACCGGCGCCGCCGGTCTGCTTCTTGTGGCGGTGATGGCCCTCGGCCGGCTTCACAATCGTTTCGCGATAGGCAATCTTGGGAGGATGTGTCGTGACCTCGACACCGAACTCGTCTTTCATACGCTGCATGACGAGCCGCAGATGCAGCTCGCCCATACCGCGCAGAACGGTCTCGTTGACCTGGGCATTGAACTCTATCGCGAGGCTCGGATCTTCCGCAGCGAGCTTGTGCAGGGCATCCGACAGCTTCTTTTCCTGGCCCCGCTGCTGGAGCTCGAGCGCGACGCCGTACATCGGTGGCGGGATCGGCATTTTGCGCATGCGAATCTCGTCCTCGTCGTGACTCGAGTGGAGCACGTCGTCGTAGTGGATCTCCTCGATCTTCGAGACCGAGCAGATGTCGCCGCAGATAGCCGCCGGAACCTCGACGAGTTCTTTGCCTTGGCTCCTGTAGATATGTGCGAGGCGCACGCCTTTGCGGTGGTCGCCGACGTAGACTGCGTTGCCTGTCTTGGCTTCACCCTGATGCACGCGGAACGTCACGAGGCGGCCAACGAACGGGTCGACGGTGACCTTGAACGCATGGCCGACGAAATGACCGTTGTCTTGTGCAGCATTGACGTCGAACGCTTGCTTTTCACCGTTGACAGAGTAGAACTCCGGCGGGTTGCCTTCCAGTGGGCTCGGCATGAGCTGCGAAAAAACCCGCAATAGCTGACGCAGGCCCGCTCCCGTCTCGGCCGATACGAAGCAGACCGGTATCAGATGGCCTCTGCGCAGCGCGCGCTCGAACGGGTCGTGGAGCTGTTCGAGAGAGATGTCCTCGCCTTGTTCGAGATACATCTCCATGAGCGCATCGTCGAGCTCAATGACCTGATCGGTGATCTCGGTATGCGCGGCGTCAACCGAGGAGAAATCCGGCTCCTCGTCGGCGGGCTCGAAGAAACAGTCGGCGACGGCCTGGCCCTGACGTGCGGGCAGATTCAAAGGTAGGCATTGGCTGCCGAATGTCTTGCGAATGCTGTTGACGATGGCTTCGACATCGGTGCCCTCGGCGTCGATCTTATTGACGATGATCAAACGACATAGCTTGCGCGCGGCGGCGAAATCCATCATCCGCTGTGTGACCAGCTCGATGCCGGTCTGCGCGTTGATCACGACAGCTGTCGTCTCGACCGCGGGAAGCACGGCGAGCGCGCGTCCCATGAAGTCCGGGTAGCCCGGTGTGTCGATGAGATTGATGTGGCGGCCGTCGTGCTCGAGGTGGCAGACGCTCGTATCCAGGGAGTGCTGCAGCCGCTTCTCTTGGTCGGTGAAATCCGAGACGGTCGTGCCTTTTTCCACGCTGCCCATCGAGCGGATAGCGCCCGCCTTGTGTAGCAGAGCCTCTATGAGTGTTGTCTTGCCTGCTCCGGCGTGTCCGACGAAGGCGATGTTGCGAATGAGACCGGTTGCGCTCGTACCCGCCATGTGATCCTCCTTGGTTGCTTTGACCCAGGGTTCTTCTAATGATCTATCTCAAGTACCCAAATCCGCGCGTCATAGCAAGTGTTGCGTGATGTTCCGCGGCTGGTATCCGAGTCCGGCCCCAGACTTCGCTGCCGCCACCAGCCGATTCGGCGCGGCATGGCATCGAGAAGAGGCACTAAAAAATATCTAAATAACAATAGGTTACTAGGCTTCAGCGTGGCTGGGGGTCGTGTTGGCAGGGTCCGGGATCGATTCGACTCGTGGGCTCTCCCGTGGGCGCCGGTATACTGGCACGTTAGGTCGGGCTGGCGATTGGCTTGAGGAGAACAACACAATGACCGAATGGGCTGCACGTGCCTTGAATTTCGAGAAGGGGGAGCTACCCCTCGCCGTGCTCTCGGCGCTGTTTTACTTCTGTGTGCTCTGCGGCTATTTCTTTTTGCGGCCCGTGCGTGAAGCGATGGGCGTATCGCGCGGCATGGACGATCTGCGTTGGCTGTTTGTCGGAAGCTCGATTGCCTCGCTCTTGATCGTATTCCTGTTCGGCGGAGTGGTGAGCAAGCTGGACCGGCGCCGGTTCATACCGATCGGCTATCTGTTCGTCATCGTTTGTCTAATCGGTTTCTCCGGATTGCTCGTCGCCGACGCGCTCGCGGGCGGTGGCCTCATCGGAACCGATGCGGGCACGAGCTTCGCGCTCACCGTAGGCTACACGTTCTTTATCTGGCTCAGCGTCATCAATCTGTTCGTCAATAGCCTGTTTTGGGCCTTTATGGTCGATATCTTCGATGTCGATCAGGGCAAGCGCATGTTCGCGTTCATCGGCATCGGCGGCACGCTCGGCGCGATCGTCGGCGGTTGGTCGACGAACGCCGTCAGCGGCCTGACCGACTCGGTATTCCTGGCGCCGGGCCTTATGTTGACCGGCGCGACGCTGTTCGGCGGTGCGATCCTCATCATGCTCACGCTCGACCGGCACGCGCTCGCATCAGCGCATTCGCGACACACACGTTTCGTTGCCCACGTGCCCGGGGAGACAAAGCGACACGAGGTAGGAGGCAACTTCTGGGACGGGGCGACGGCCGTTGCGTCATCGCCATACCTGCTAGGCATCGCCGGCTACATCGTGTTACTCGCTATCGGCAATACGATGATCTATTTCACGCAGGCCAACGTCATTCTCGACAACGCCGACACGTTCAGTCAGCGGGTCGGCAGTTTCGCGCAGTTCGATATGCTCGCTCAGATCGCCACGCTATTGACGCAGATGTTCATCACGACGCGGATCATCAAGCGGCTCGGTGTCGGCTGGACGCTCAGCCTGCTTCCGCTAGTTACGATGATCGGTTTCGGTGTGCTGGCCATATGGCCTGTCTATGGCGTCATGGCAGTTTTCCAGGCGTTGCAGCGTGCGGCCCGTTATGCGCTCTCGCGCCCGGCGCGCGAAACGCTGTTCGCGGTCGTCTCGTCGGCCGAGAAATACAAGGCCAAGCCGTTCATCGATGTATTCCTCTACCGCGGTGGTGACGTTGCCGGTGCGGCCATCGACGGTGCGATGCGAGCGGTCGGACTCACGCTCGTCGGTGTCGCTGCAGCAACCGTGCCACTCGTGGCGGTCTGGGGCGGCTTGTGCGTCGCGCTCGGACGCGCGCAGCAGAAACGCGTCGACGACGAGGCACAACCGCCCTCGAACGCTGCAGCCGATCCAGCGTAGACGCCGAGGCGACCCTCAGCGGTAGCCGAGGATCTTTCTCAGGCCTATCAAGGCAGGCACGCTTGCTGTGATTACTTGCGTCGGGATTGCTTCGAGGTAGGGACGGTAGCGCCCTTTGGCCTCGAAGCGCGCGCGAAACGCCGATGCCTCGAACGCTGTGAGCAAGCGCGGCACGATGCCGCCGGCGATGTAGACGCCGCCACGGGCGCCTACTGTCAATGCGAGATCACCTGCGAGACCGCCGAGCAGCTCGAAGAACATCGCCTGCGCCTCGATGGCCAACCGGTCACCTTTTGCGGCCGCGGCAGAGATGGCCGCCGGCATGAGTCCCGGCGGCTCTTGACCCGCCCGCTCGCTGAGGATGTCGTGAATTCTCACGAGCCCAGGGCCAGACACGAGAGACTCGACCGCGCAATAGCCGGTCGCATCGCGCAGCATGTCGACGACGGCGGCCTCGTTCGCTGTTGCCGTCGCAATGGCAACGTTGC
>JAOTTJ010000047.1 GCA_029864465.1 Gammaproteobacteria bacterium
AACCTCCATTCGAGGGGTCGCGGCCACGGGAACGAAGGTCATTTCAGAAAGGGAGTTTGATCATGAGACATCGCTTTATAAAGGCTGGCGCGATCGCCGTAGCCTGCACTTTGACGAGCGGCATCAGCTTCGCCCAGGACGTTGCGAATATGCTCGTCACCGCCAACGTCGCGCCGAGCTGTCAGCTCAATTCGGTGCCGACGATCGCGTTCGGCACGCTGAATCCGCTCGTTGACAACGACACCCAAGGCGACATCCTCTGGGTCTGCACGTCGGGCACGAGTACTGTCATTCAGCTCGACGGCGGTGGCTCCGGCAATATCCTCGCGCGCACGATGGCCGGGCCCAGCCCACTGCCGTATCAGCTCTTTACGAATGCCGGCCGCTCGCAGATCTTCGGCGACGGCACGACCGGCAATGCCGTCGGTGTATCGGGTACTGGATATTCGACGCCCGACACCGTAACCGTCTACGGCCGAGTCGCCCAGGCAGACGCCCAGAATGCGACGAACGGAAACTACAGTGACACTGTGGTTGTCACGATCGTTTTTTAACGTCCTCCGCCAAGTGAGCTTCGGGGCGGCGGTTTTCGCCGCCCTGTCGCTTGCTTTCAGCCGCACTGCAGCTGCGGCTTCTCTGGACATCAATCCCGTTCGCGTAGTGATTTCGCAACCTACGGATCCCGTTGAGCTGCACGTAACAAATACGGGATCCGATGACTTGTCCATTCAGGTCGATCCCAGAATATGGACACAACGCGAAGACGGCACCGACGAGCTGAACTACACGGATTTGCTGCTGGCCGTCCCGCCGCTATTTACGGTGACGCCCGGCGAGCAACAGATAGTAAGAATCGGCTACCTCGGCGCACCGAGCGAAGATTTCGAGATGAGCTTCCGGCTTTTGTTGACCGAGCTCGCGCCACCTGTAGCCGAACGAGACCGATCTGCCCTGAACATGCGCATGCAGCTCAGTATCCCCGTGTTCGTTGCTCCCCTCTCCGGTGTCGCTGCACCGCAGATCGTGCTCGACTCGATCGAGCCCGCGACGGACGGTGCGAGCCTGACGTTACGCAACACGGGCAACGCGCACGCGAAAGTGCTCGGCGTCGACTTGCTCGGACGCGGCGGTTGGTCACAGCCAAGCGAGCTGGCGCGTATGGCTCAGTATCTTCTCCCCGACTCCCGAGCCGACGTTCAGGTGCCGGGTGACGCCGCAAGTATCAGAGCTATTCGAGTTATATCGGCCGACGGACGAGACTGGGAGCATGCCGTCCCACCGGCCCGGTAGGGGGGCCACTGGAGCTGTCCTCGGACTCACGCTCGCGACGACCCTCATTCTCGATTCCCAGACTGCAGCGCTCGGCCAAGCGCGAGGCACGGTCGATTCGAGCGCAGCTTCCGCATCGGAGTCCACGGCAGCAGGCACATCGCTGCGGGACCAACTGCTTCTCCTCGATGTCACGATGAATGGCCTCGGCCGTGGCGTGACGTTGTTCATGCGCGATACCGACGGACGATATTTCGTCTCTGCAGACACTCTGGCGACCTGGGGCGTCGAGCGACCCTACCCCTCACCCGTCATCTTTCAGAACCGCCGGTTTCACCCGCTCGTCGCGCTGGCCGGGGTCCGCATGAGGCACGAAGCGCAGTCGATGACGGCCGATATCGACATCCCGGCCGAGCTGCTGGGCGATGCATTCGTTTCATTCTCACCGAGGAATCTCGTGGCGCCGACGACGGCGACGGGTGCATTTCTCGATTACGACCTGGCCTACACGAGCGATTCGGCCGCTCGAGAAAACTCATTGTCGTCACTGCTCGCGCCGACTGTTTTCACACGCCACGGCAACCTCTCGAGCGAGCTCTTGTACCGCGGCGACAGCTACACGCTCGGTGCGTTGCACGACGATTGGGTACGCCTCGATACGACCTGGACAATCGACGACCCGGACCAGCTGCGCTCGATCCGTGTCGGCGATGCCGTCACGTTGCCTGGCAGTTGGGGACGCTCGGTTCGGTTCGCAGGTGTCCAGCTCGCTTCCAACTACGCAACGCAGCCGACGATGATCACGTTCCCACAGCCATCGATCAGCGGCACGGCAGCCGTGCCCAGCGCGTTGGATATTTTTGTCAACGGCAGCCTGCGATCGCGTGTGGACGTGCCGGATGGCGCGTTCCAGATCGATGCGGTTCCAGTTGTAACGGGCGCCGGTGAGATCCAGGTTGTCGCACGCGACCTACTCGGTCGCGAACAGATCATCACGCAGTCGTTCTACGCGAGCGAGCAACTCCTGCGCGCCGGTTTGAGCGACTACTCCGTGAGCGCGGGCCGACTGCGGAACAACTACGCACTCGAGAGTAACGACTACGGTGATTTTCTAGTCGAGGGCGCGCTCAGACGTGGCCTGTCGAGCCGGTTGACGATGGCAGCTCGTTTCAGCGGAACCGCAAACACCCAGCTCGCCGGCACGAGTATTCTATTCAGCACGCAAGAACTCGGGCTCTCGTCGATTTCGGCCGCCGCCAGCACCGGCGATAGTCGCGGCACGCTTTGGCAGGTCGGCCATCAATACCAGGGAAGGAAGTATCGCGCGGATCTGCGGGTTCAAGGCACGAGCAGCGGCTTCGCCCAGCCGGGTCTCGAGATTCCAGCAGCCTTTCCCAAGCGGCAGGTCGTCACCTCGGCAGGTATGAGTCTCGGCACCCGCGGCTCCCTCGGCGCTTCGTTCTTGACGGAACGCTTTCACGAAACACAAGCGGATCGGCGGATCCTGACGTTGAGCTATTCGCGGTCCCTGCCGCGTGGGCTCTCGTTCTCCACATCGGCGAGCCAGATCCGTGGTGAGATCAGCGATGTCCAGGCGAGCCTTGTCGTGAGCCGTGCGCTCGGCCCGCGCAGCGCCACGTCGGCTTCGCTGTTCTCGCGAAGCGATGAGACGACGCTCAGAGTAGACCATCGTTACCAGCTCCCCCTCGGCCCCGGCTACGGCTATCGCACGAGCGTCTTCAGTGGTGACGAGAAGGCGCTCGATGCAGAGGTCTCGGTCAACACAGCCTACGCGAAATACTCGGCCGAAGTACGCCGGCACGACGCCGGCCACGGCTGGCGGCTGCAGACCAGAGGATCGATCGCGTTACTGGACGGAGCAGTTTTTGCCGCGCGCGAAATCAGCGATGGATTCGCCGTCGTGAATGCGGGTGGGTTCGAGGACGTACGCGTTTACCTCGAAAATCAGGAGATCGGCGTCACTGACGACCGCGGGCGTTTGCTCGTGCCCCGGCTGCGACCCTACGAGACCAATCGCCTGCGGCTGGAAACTGCGGATCTGCCGCTAACAGCCCGAATCGGCAACCCTTCGCTCGCCGTATCGCCCTACTATCGCTCGGGGACGATTGCCGATTTTGGTATCCATGTTGACACAAACGTTCTGCTGCGCGTGCTCGACGAGAACGGAGCCCCAATCACAGAAGGCGCCCGAGCGCGTAGCGCTTCGAGGTCGTCCACCTCGCCGGTCGGCCTCGATGGACGTCTGTACCTGGAGAACGTCGAGCCGGGCATACTCGTCGAGATCGTTCAAGCCGACGATGTCTGCTCGCTCGAGCTACCCGAGTTCGACGAGCACCAGCTGCTGCCCGATCTCGGCGATGTGTATTGCCGCAGGAGCAACGCTGAATCCGAGCATTCCACCACCAGGAGCCAGCCGTGATGCGCGGGGTCAGCGAGCGATACGGGGCCTGGCGCATCAATCGCGGTCCGACGCGGCCTCGCCGGGCCCGGCCGTACGCAAAGCTCATCGCTGCGGCGTTCTGCCTATTCGCGGGTACTGCCGAGGCACAGATCAACTGCCGCGTTTCGGTCAATCCGTTTGCTTTCGGTAACTATGCGCCCGGTAATCCGGCACCGCACGATGTCACCGGGAATATCGACGTGAGTTGCCGGGGCACTGCCGGCTCCTTCATCGCGACGCTTTCGACAGGGAGCAGCGGCACATTCGCGCAACGGCGCATGCTGTCCGGCGCCGCGTTCATGTTCTACAACTTCTTCATCGATGCCGCCCGCACGATAGTCTGGGGTGACGGCACGGGCGGAACCATGACGGTCAACGGCGTCAAACCCAACGCGGGCCGGCAGGATTATTCTCTCGCCGTCTACGGACGGATCCCTCCGACACAGAGCGTCAGCCCTGGACTTTACACCGACGATATCGTCGTCACGATCGTCTTCTAACGACAGTCCGACCCGGGCCCAGACAACCGCTACTGCAAGCGGGCTGTGGCCGACGGCGTCGAGATGTTACTCTGCGGCGCCCCGGGCCCACGACTAACCGCATCGATGAATACCGCAGCGCCAGCCGTCGACGACCGCCGCGCGAAACGCAACGTGGCCGTGCTGTTCTTCACGCAGGCGATTCTCGGTGCGCAGCTACCCGTCAACATCATTCTCGGCGGCCTGGCCGGCGCCCTGCTCGCGGACAACCGCGCACTCGCAACGTTACCGATTTCGGTCATGGTATTGCTGTCCATGTTCTCTACGCTGCCAGTTTCGCACTTCATGGGGCGGTTCGGACGCAAGGCCGGCTTTCTCGTCGGCGCAGTGGCAGGCGCGATCGGCGGAATGCTTAGCACCCGTGCCTTGCTGATCGAGAGCTTCGAGCTTTTGTTGCTCGGCGCGGCCTTTACTGGCGTGTATCAATCGACGCAGGGCTATTTTCGCTTCGCGGCTGCCGATACGGCATCGCCCGCTTTCAAGCCCAAGGCAATATCCTGGGTACTGGCCGGAGGGCTACTGAGCGCGCTAATAGGTCCGGAAATCGTACGCTCGATGGGCGACTACTTTGCCCCCGTTCCGTACGCTGGCGCCTACGCAACCATCGTGCTCGTGAATATCATCGGCGCCTGTGGAATATTTTTTCTGGACATACCCAGACCGCCTCAGCGCGCGCAAGGCGCGCCATCGGGTAGACCGCTGATCGAGATCCTCTGCCAGCCTAGAACGGTCGTAGCCATCGTCTGCGCGATGATCTCTTACGCGATGATGGCACTCGTGATGACCTCGACGCCGCTGGCGATGACCGATCACGGCTTCACATCCAATCATGCAGCCGACGTCGTACGCTGGCACGTACTGGCCATGTTTGCGCCAAGCTTCATCACGGGCTCCTTGATCGCTCGCTTCGGCCATGTACGTATCATTGCGCTGGGACTCGTGGCGCTTGGTGTCTGCAGCGCGATCGCGCTGACCGGCACCGACCTTCATCAGTTCTATCTAGCGCTCGTTGCGCTCGGCCTCGGCTGGAATTTCGGCTTCATCGGCGGCACGAGCCTGCTGACGACAACTCATACGATCGAGGAGCAAGCCAAGGTCCAGGGGCTGAATGATTTTCTCGTGCTCGGGCTCGTCACCGCGGCATCGTTCAGTTCCGGCGCCCTGCTGAGCCTATTTGGTTGGAACACGGTCCAGCTGGCGATGACGCCCGCATTGTTCGTCGCAGCCGCGGCACTCGTTTGGCTGACTACCAGTGAGCGCCGCGCCCCCCGAACAAGCCCACGATGCTTGGAATAACCAATGAAGGAGCCGTCATGAAAACCGTTTCCCTCGCCTTGCTTCTGATCTGTTCGATCACAGCGTCGTGCTCCGCACAGCAGGCCGGACAGCCGCCGAGCTTGCGCGTCCTGAGCTCCAACGGTCCGCGCGCGCCGCTCGAGGACGTGCAAATGCAGATCGAGGCTGCGATCGGCTATTCGCTCGACATCGAGTTCAGCACTTCCGTGTCGCTTACGAACCGAATCGAAGCCGGTGAGTCGTTCGACGTCGCAATTCTCACACCGGCCTTGATCGAACGCCTCGTGGCCGGCAGCCATGTTGCGGCCGAGCCGGTTCCCGTATTCGCACGCTCCGGCGTTGGCATCGGCGCCGCAAGCTCCAACGTTGCGCGCGACGTCAGCACGATGGATGCCATGCGCGCGACGCTGTTGGCAGCCGAATCGGTGACGCTGACGGCCGACGGGCAGAGCCGGCGCGTCAGCGAGGCGGCATTCGAGACGCTCGGTATCGTTGAGCAGATGGCGCGTAAGATCGTTCTCGTCGGCCCGGGCGAAGGCCCGCACGTCGTTGCCAGAGGAGAAGCCGAGCTCGTACTGACGCTCATCAGCGAGATCGTGCCAGTCGAGGGCCTCGAGCTCGTCGGGCCGTTTCCTGCCGAGCTGCAGGACTACGTCTCATTCGCCGCAGGCATCAGCAATGCGAGCACACAAACCGCTGCCGCGCGCCAGCTACTCGAGCAGCTAACGTCACCTGCGATGATGCGAGCACTCGAGCCGCACGGCATGGAAGCGCTGACACGCTGACAGCGCGAACCTCAACGCGAGGAACGGTTGTTGTTTCCGCGACGCACCCACCCGATACGTCAACTGTCCGTAAAGGTAGGTCGTATGCGTCCTGCCCGTCGCTCCCGGCACGGTCGATGCGAACCGAGCGTAGCGCAGATGGGCGAGACCGAGCTGCAAGCTGAGTCGCTCCGGTAGCGCGTCCCAGGCCAGCCAGGACTCGAGCTGGCGGCCGATGTAATTGCCGGGTTGCCCCGTCTCGCCCTGGAGTTCAGCCGCAACCCAATCGTCAGTGGCTCACGCGCCTAGCGAAGGCCGGCACCGACGCGCCCGCAGGGTGCGCCTGATCAGAACTTGGCCCGTATCTATACATCTAATATGAATAACTTATACAATATCTAACTTTATCACCTGATATTTGGCTGTCTTTCTAAGGTTATGCCATATAAAAGACTCTTAACGCATTGTTTTATCAATTTTTCTATCAGGACGAATCTATTTCGTCCTAGGTGACGAATTAACTATACAACTACTGTACATTTTTGTGAAACTCTTGTACGATTTGGCTCAAATCAGTTAGCAGCTACCCAACGATGGCCCCTCAACTCGACACCGTGGACCCTGGTCTCTACCCAATCGGCACCGTCTCCGAGCTGACCGGCGTCAACGCAATCACGCTGCGGGCCTGGGAACGCCGCTACGGCCTGTTCGAGCCCGTGCGTAAAGCCAGCGGCCATCGTCTCTATACGCAGCAGCACATCGATCAGATCAACCGCGTTGTCGGCCTGCTCGAGCGCGGCCTGCGCATCGGCCAGGTCAGAGCCCGTCTCGACGCCGAGCAGGCGCGCGCCGCAAGCGGAACCGGCACGCCACAGGCACTCTGGCATCGCTATCTCGAGCGCATGGTCGCTGGCGTCGTGCAGTTCGACGAAACTGCGCTCGAGGAAGCTTACGGCGACGCTCTCGCCATCTACCCCGTCAAAACCGTCACGGAAGAACTTCTGACCCCCCTCCTCATGGAACTCGGTCGGCGATGGGAAAATGGCGAGGGCACCGTCGCCGAGGAGCATTTCTTCGGCTGCTACCTGCGCAGCAAGCTCGGCGCCCGCTTTCACCATCGCGTGCGTGCCGAGGACGGCCCCAAACTGCTGCTTGCCTGCCTACCCGGGGACCGGCACGAGACGGGTCTATTGCTGTTTGCGCTGGCCGCGAACGACGCCGGTTACCACACAATTGTGCTGGGCGCCGATATGCCGCTGGAGGAGCTGCCGGCCGCTGCCCGCAAGACGCGCTGCGCTGCGATCGTGCTGTCCGGCCTCATTGCCCCCGCGGCAACCACGCTGGAAAACGAGCTCACCGATACCGTCGAACAATGCGACGTGCCCGTCTTCATCGGCGGTCGCGCTTCCGTTGATGCGTATGACGCGCTCAAGCGCACCAGGGCCGAGCCACTCGGCACAGATGTCGAGACGGGCCTCGCACGCATGGGCGAAATTCTGAACGCCTGAACGAGAAGGATTTTCTACGATGCAAACCAAAGCGCTCCAGTCGACAACTCTTGATCCGCGATCATCGGGTCCTATCGGCTGGGCCGAGATGGGCCTGCTGCCCGATCGCGTCATCCGCGCGGGTATTCGCCGGCTCAACAAGCAACGTCTCGAGGAGATTGGCGCGGATGATCTCGAGCGCGCCGCGGCCGATCTCGACGAATTCGTCGCCCGGATGCACACCTCACCGATAGCGCCCGTCCCGGATCTCGCGAACGAGCAGCACTACGAGGTGCCCGCGGCATTCTTTGGTGAAGTGCTCGGCACGCATCGCAAATACAGCTGCTGCCATTGGACGCCGGCAACGCGGTCGCTCGATGAGGCTGAAGCCGAAGCGCTGCGCATTACGTGTGAGCGTGCCGGCATCGTGGACGGCATGACCGTGCTCGATCTCGGCTGCGGATGGGGATCGCTGAGCCTGTGGATCGCGGCTTACTACCCCAATTGCCGGATCACCTCTGTCTCAAACTCCAGCAGCCAGCGCCAGCACATCATCAACGAGGCCTGGGAGCGCGATTTGAAGAACATCACTGTTCTGACACGCGACATGAACGAATTCGACAGCACCGAACAGTTCGACCGCATCGTCTCGGTCGAGATGTTCGAGCATATGCGCAACTACCCGGAGCTCTTTCGCCGCATCGACACGTGGCTGAAACCTCGGGGACGTTTTTTCATGCACATCTTCTGCCACCGCAGCTGCGCCTACGAATTCGTCGACAACGGCCCGAGCGATTGGATGAGCCGGCATTTCTTCGCTGGCGGCATCATGCCGAGCGACGGCCTGCCCGCGCGGTTTCAGTCCGATCTCAGCCTTCTGCGGCAATGGCGCTGGGATGGGCGCCACTATGAGCGCACGGCGAACGCGTGGCTCGAGAACATGGACGCGAGCAGGGACCGCATCATGGCCCTGTTCGCCGAGACCTATGGTAGCGACCAGGCCGACAAATGGTTCATGCGCTGGCGCATCTTTTTCATGGCCTGCGCAGAACTGTTCGGCCACGACGGCGGCCAGGAATGGTACGTATCCCACTATCTGTTCGAGCGCGCCGACGGGACGCGCGCGAGGGCGAAGGGATGACGCGCACGATCGTCAACCTCGTGGCGTTTCAAGCCGGCTGGCTTGCCTGCGTCCTGAGCGCTGCCAACGGCATGCCCTGGGCGGGCTTCATCGCCGCACTCGCAGCCGTCGCACTGCATCTGCTGCTCGCATTCAACGCCGCAGCCGAGATCCGCCTCGTTGCGCTCGCGCTCGTGCTGGGTTTCGTCTTCGACAGCGCGCTGCTGGCGACGGGCTGGGTCAGCTACCCGAGCGGCGTGTTGAGCGCCTACGTCGCCCCTTACTGGATTCTTGCGATGTGGGGCCTGTTCGCAACGACGCTCAACGTCTGCATGAGCTGGATCAAGCGCAGCCTCCCGCTTGCGGCCGTGCTCGGCGCGGTCTGCGGGCCCCTGAGCTTTCTGGCGGGCGCGCGCCTGGGCGGGATCGCTCTGCTCGAGCCGTTCCCAGCACTCGCTGCACTCGCGCTGATATGGGCCATCGCCATGCCCACCCTCGTCGTGGCAGCACGTCGCCACAACGGCGTTGAAGCGACTCCGGCTGCATTGCGGCTCGGCATCGTGACGCAGGAGTAACGAGTCATGCTCGACTTCACCGCTTATCTCTGGGCCGGCGCCGCCTTACTCCTCGTGGCGACCGCTTTCTGGATCGTGAGCCTCGTCAAGGACGACGTCAGCATCGTCGACTCCGTTTGGTCGCTCATGTTTCTCATTGCCGCCTTGGCATACCTCGCGGCGGCCGAGATAACGGGTCCGCGCGCCGTGCTCGTGCTGGGGCTCGTCGCCGTCTGGGCTCTGCGCCTTGCGATCTACATTACTTGGCGCAATCACGGCAAGCCCGAGGACTACCGCTATCAGCAGATCCGCGCGAACTACGAGCCCGGCTTCAAGTACAAGAGCTTCTATATTGTTTTCGGACTGCAGGGGCTGCTGGCCTGGATCATTGCAGTACCGCTCGCCGTCGCGATCAGCGGCACCGGGCCACTCGGTCTGCTCGACTTAACCGGCGCCACCATCTGGCTGACCGGGTTTGTGTTCGAGAGCGTCGGCGACTGGCAGCTGGCTCGTTTCAAGCGCGAGGCAGCCAATCGGGGCAAGGTGCTCGATTCCGGGCTCTGGGCCTACACGCGTCACCCCAACTACTTCGGCGACTTCGCCGTCTGGTGGGGCTTTTACCTGATCGCCCTCAGCGCCGGCGGCTCGTGGACGATTTTCGCGCCGCTGCTCATGACCGCGCTTCTACTGAAAGTATCCGGGGTTGCGCTGCTCGAGAAAGACATTGCCGAGCGCCGTCCCGCCTATGTCGACTACATCCATCGTACCAACGCATTCTTCCCTGGGCCGCGTCGCGCGCCTCAGATCGAAGAGAGAACATCATGAAATACAAGATCTCAATCGCGCTTGCGCTTCTCGCCCTTCCCGCTTTCGCCGGCGCTACCGAGCAGGCTTGGCGGTTCCGCGTCTATCTCGACGACAAGGAAATCGGCTACCACGAGTTCCGGGTTCGCGAGGAAGACGGCCTGCGTCGGCTCGAAACGGAAGCGAACTTCGAGTACAAGCTGCTGTTCTTGACGCTCTATGAGTATGCGCACGAGAACACCGAGATCTGGCAGGGCGACTGCCTCGCAAAGATCGATTCCTACACGGATGCCAACGGCGACCCGTACGCGCTCAAGGGCGCACGGGCGGAGGATCGGTTCGTGCTCGAGGGCACCGAAGGTTCCGCCGAGCTGCCTGCGTGCGTCATGAGTTTTGCATACTGGAACCCGGCGTTCCTCGAGCAGGATCGCCTGCTGAACTCGCAGAACGGCCAGTTCGTCGACGTCGAGGTCGGTGCGCCGGAACGCGTGGACCTCGAGGTTCGGGGCTCCACGCTTCCCGCACTGCGCTACCGGCTCGAGGCCGAGGACCTCGGCATCGAGCTCTACTACTCCGAGAACGACGAATGGCTCGCGCTCGAGGCCGATGCGGCCGGCGGGCGCAAGCTGCGTTACGAGCTCATCTAGTCGCATGGAGTCTTCGATGCACGCCCTGCGCCGTATTGTGCCGACCGCTCTCGCCTCTCTGGCTGTCTCCGCCTGCAGCAGCATGCCGCCGCTCGAGGCCGTCGAGCGCGTCGATCTCGAGCGCTTCATGGGCGACTGGTACGTTATCGCCAACATTCCGACGTTCCTCGAGAAGGGCGCGCACAATGCCGTCGAGTCCTACGAGCTCGATTCCGACGGCACGATCGCAACGACCTTCACGTTTCGCGACGGCGCGTTCGATGGCCCTGTCAAAACGTATACGCCACGGGGCTTCATCACGAGCGAGTCCAATGCCGTCTGGGGCATGCAGTTCATCTGGCCGATTAAGGCGGATTACCGCATCGTCTACCTCGACGAGACCTACTCGACGACGGTCATCGGCCGGAATAGACGCGACTTTGTCTGGATCATGGCGCGCGAGCCGCAGATTCCCGCCGCGCGCTACGACGAGATCTTCACGATGCTAGGCGACGTCGGTTACGACGTGAGCGAGATCCAGCGGGTACCGCAGCAATGGTAGGTGCTCGCTACAACTTCGCGGGTAATCAGCGAGAGTCTCGGGGTCTTCCAGCCGCAACGGGCGAAAGGCTCAAGATCGCCGTCATCGGCACGGGCATTGCCGGAAACGTGGCCGCCTACCGCCTCGCACGCGAGCACGATATCACCGTGTTCGAGGCTGACAGCCGCATCGGCGGTCACACGAATACGCTCGAACTCGAGCACGCCGGCCGATCGTACGCCATCGATACCGGCTTCATTGTCTTCAACAACCGCACCTACCCGAATTTCATCGCGCTGCTGAACGAGCTCGACGTCGGCTGGCGTGACAGTGCCATGAGCTTCAGCGTTCAGCACGAGGCGGCGGGCCTCGAATACAACGGCACGACCTACAACTCGCTGTTCGCGCAGCGCAGCAATTTACTTCGGCCGTCGTTCTACCGAATGATCCGTGACGTCGTTCGATTCAATCGCGAGGCCCCTGCCCTGCTCGAGCCCGGTGCGCTCGACATATCTTTGGACGACTATCTCGCCGCGAGACGTTACTCGCGCGAGTTCATCGAGCACTACATCATTCCGATGGGCGCTGCTATCTGGTCCGCACAGCCGCAGCTCATGGGTGAAATGCCTGCCCGCTTCTTCGTGCGATTCTTCCAGAACCACGGACTGCTCAACATCTCGGATCGGCCGACCTGGCGAGTCATCGAAGGCGGCTCGAGCCGCTACGTCGAAAAGCTCGTGGCCGGACATCGGGACCGCATTCGGCTCGATACACCCGTCGAAGCCGTGCGCCGGCTCCCGGGCTTCGTCGAGGTCAAAGCGCGTGGGCTCGAGGCCGAGCACTTCGATCACGTCTTCTTCGCGTGCCACAGCGACGAGGCGCTGGCGATGCTCGCTGACCCGACGCCTGCCGAGCGCGAAATCCTCGCACAGATGCCCTACCAACCCAACGACGTCGTTCTGCATACCGACAAATCCCTGATGCCGAAAAGGCGGCTCGCCTGGGCGGCCTGGAACTACCACATCCTGCGACACGCGCAGGACCGCGTCGCAGTGACCTACAACATGAATGTCCTGCAGGGCATCGAAGCCCCGGTAGAGTTCTGCGTCACGCTGAACAATACTGAAGCGATCGATCCATCCAAGATCATCGCGCGCTTCGAGTACGACCATCCCATGTTCACACCCGACGCCGTCGCCGCTCAGCAGCGTCACGTCGAGATCAGCGGCATTAATCGTACGTACTATTGCGGCGCGTATTGGCGTTATGGCTTTCACGAAGACGGCGTCGTGAGCGCGCTGGCCGCACTTGACCAGCTCAATGACCGGATCTGCAATGAACAGCGCTATCTACGAAGGGCAGGTTAGACATCGCCGGTTCTCACCGGCAGAGCATACGTTTTCGTATCGGCTGTTCATGGTCTATCTCGATCTGAGCGAACTCGACTCGATCTTCTCGGGCAGATGGCTATGGTCTGCGAACCGGCCGGCGCTGGCGCGTTTCCGCCGCAGGGACCACTTTGGCGATCCCGGCGTGCCGCTCGATCAGGCGGTCCGCGATCTCGTCGCAGAGCGGACTGGCAAACGCCCATCGGGGCCGATTCGCCTGCTGACGCAACTCAGTTACTTCGGGTACTGCTTCAATCCCGTGAGTTTCTACTATTGCTTTGACGCCACGGATACGCATGTCGAGACGATCGTCGCGGAGGTCAACAACACGCCTTGGGGTGAGCGCCACTGTTACGTATTGCACGAAGCGATGAACACAGGCCAGGCTGAACACAAACGGTATATGCCCTCGAAGGTCATGCATGTCTCTCCGTTCATGCCGATGAACGTGGGCTACGACTGGCGTTTTTCACCACCGCAAGAGCGCCTTACGGTACACATGGAAAACTCGGCGGACGACCTGAAAATCTTCGACGCGACGCTGGACTTCGAGCGTACGGACATTACGGCAACCGCGCTCGCTCGGGTTCTTGTGGTGTATCCCTTATTGACACTGAAAATCATTACGCGCATCTACTGGGAGGCTTTGAGATTGTGGCTCAAACGCGTACCCGTCTTCGATCATCCAGCAAAGACCTCGACGGTCCACGAAAAAAACCATGAAAGCCATTAGCCTAGCTGACCCCCGCCATCTCAGTGGCACGGTAAAACCGTCCGTACTCGAGGACCTCGCGAGAAACCTCGTACTCAGACAATTGCGCCGTCTCGAGATTGGCCGTGTAACCTTGAGAGAAGGCCATGCCGTCTCGAGCTACGGCGAGGATTCGTCCACGGCGACGATCCACGCAGCGGTCGAAGTCCTCGATCCATCGTTCTACTGTGATGTTGCCTTTGGCGGCACGATCGGTGCCGGCGAGGCCTATATGCGCGGTACTTGGCGAGCCGACGATCTCGTCAGAGTTGTTCGCATATTGGTTAGGAATCGCAGCGTCATGGAAGATATGGACAAAGGATCTGCGCGCCTGACTCGCCCGCTGCAGAATCTGTTCCACAAACTCAACCGCAATACGCGCGATGGGGCCCGACGCAACATTTCTGCGCACTACGACCTCGGCAACGACTTTTTCCGGCTCTGGCTCGACGAGACGATGATGTATTCGTCGGCGATATTCGAGCATGACACCGACAGCCTTGCCGACGCGCAGCGACATCGCCTGGACATCATCTGCGATAAGCTCGACCTGGGACCCGACGATCACGTCGTCGAAATCGGCACGGGCTGGGGAGGCTTTGCACTGCATGCAGCAAGAAACCGCGGCTGTCGCGTGACGACAACGACGATCTCGGAGCAACAGTACAGGCTTGCGCGCCAACGAGTTCGTGAAGCCGGACTCGAGAACCAGGTCGAGGTATTGCTTGAAGACTACCGTGATCTGACTGGGCGATACAACAAGCTTGTATCCATCGAAATGATCGAAGCGATCGGTAGTGAGCACTACGACGAGTATTTCTCCAAATGCAACGAACTGTTGCGACCAGGCGGTCGAATGTTGATTCAGGCGATCACGACGTTCGACCGCCAACATGAACTACTCAAGAAAGAAGTCGATTTCATCCAGCGCTATATCTTTCCGGGCGGCTGCCTACCTTCGATAACAGCGATGGCGGGCGCTATTGGGCGCGTCAGTGAATTGCTGATTACCGGGCTCGAGGACATTGGCCGACACTACGCACTGACCCTCTATCATTGGCGGCAGAATTTCTTCGCGCATATCGACAAGGTCCGGGAGCTGGGCTATCCAGAGGAATTCATTCGCATGTGGGAGTTCTACTTGACCTATTGCGAGGGAGCGTTTGCCGACCGCGCGATCAGCAACATATTACTCATTGCCGAGAAACCGGGTTACCCGGCCCAACGCCGATAGCTGAAAAATCAGCTTCCTCGCTCATCCCGGACGGTATACTATTGCACCCTATTTATACCTCGGCGCAACTTATCGCGCCGTCCGCACTCGTTCCACACAGAGGTCCACTACGCTCATGGCGCTCAAAAAAGTCTCACAGCTCGTTGCCGTGCTTCCGCTATTCGTCATTTCCCTGGCCAACGCCCAACAGCAAGCCGATAAGCCTTCGCCCTACGATTTTGCGTACGGCAGCCTCGCGATGACGGAGCTCGACTCCGGTGGCCTCGAGATCGGCGGCTCGTTCATCGTGGCGCCAAATATATACATCTTCGGCAGCTACCAGGACTGGGAAGCAAACGAATTAGTCGACCGTTCGATAATACAGATTGGCGGCGGTTACTATTGGGATATCTCTGAGAATCTCGACCTTGCCGTGGGTGCCTCCTTTGCGGAGAGCGAGATTGATCGCCGTGGCGCGAGTGACTTCGACGACGACGGCCTGATCTTGCATGCCGGGCTGCGCGGCTGGCTTAGTCCGACAATAGAGCTGTCATCATTCTTGTTTCTGGACGATTCCCTGGGCTCGGACATCGATACGGTGCTAGAA
>JAOTTJ010000048.1 GCA_029864465.1 Gammaproteobacteria bacterium
CCACAACGCGGCCTTCATCGCCGCTGGCGTTCCGGTGTTCGACATCAGTGTGAAATTCGGCGCCACCGACATGCTCGTGAGCGATAACGTCAAGGGCGTTGAGCTTGCCGCGAGCCTGGGCGCGAGGCATGTAGCGATGATGCGCGGTCACGGAGCCGTCGCTTGCGGCCCGACACTGCAGACGGCCGTGTTTCGCGCAGCGTACACAGAGGTCAACGCGCGGGTTCAGCACTGGGCGGCGGCCCTTGCCGGGAACGGCCCAATCGCCGCGCTCACGGAAGAGGAAGGCTTGCTCGCGGATGTGCCGAATGAGCCCGCGAGCCTGCGTGCGTGGAATCTCTGGCGAACCGAGCTGAGCACGCAGGTAGATTGGTGATCCGAGTCAGCGCGAAGATCCGTCGGGAGGCGAGCTATGAGCGATAGCGAACAGCTAAAACAACAATTGGTCGACTGTATCCGCATGCTAGAGAGCTCGGACATCATCGACTACAACGGTCATGCGAGTACGCGTGCCGGAGACGGCCGCATGTTCATCAACATCGGAACCTGCCAGCGCAGCCAGCTCACGACCGAAGACATCTGCACGATCGACTTCGACGGAAACGTCCTGGAAGGCAATGGCAAGCCACCGCTCGAGTTTCACCTGCATGCGGGCATTTATAAGGCGCGGCCCGATGTGCAGGCCATCGTGCACGCTCATCCGAAGTGGTCGACTTTCCTCACGATGGTCGGCCAGAGCTACGAGCCGGTGTATGCGCAGGGCACGCTCGTCTATCCGATGCCTATCCTCGATTCGCCGAGATCCATCAATAACCCGGAGATGGCGAAGCGGCTTGCGGACACGCTCGGCGACCGGCCTGCAGCAATGATGAAATCGCATGGCGCCGTAACCTGCGGTAAGAACATCGTGGAAGCCTTCGTGCTCGCTAACTATCTCGAGGAGAATGCCTACCGTCAGTACCGAGCACTGCAGATCGGCAAGCCGTATTCGTTCAGTGACGACGAAGTGGCGGCGTGCCAGGCGAAGCTCTGGACGGAGACGCTTTTCAAGCGCACTTGGGATCACTTCAGCGCGAAACTCGCGGCGAACGCGCAATGAGCACATCCCTTCTATCGCGGTCGACGGTACGAAAGAGCTAGGACCACGCCATGACAGACACAGACCGACATCTGCTAGCCGGCGTCATGGGCTGGCCGGTGATGCACTCGCGTTCGCCGCTGATGCACAACTACTGGATTAAAGAGCTGGGGCTGACCGGTAGCTATGTGCTCCTGCCCATCGCGCCGGAGAAACTCGGTGACGCGCTACGCGCGTTACACGCGCTGAGCTTTGCCGGATGCAATCTCACGATTCCACACAAGCAAGAAGCGATGAAGATCGTCGATGAGGTGGATGAGGTCGCGAAACTCATCGGTGCAATCAGTTGCGTCGTCGTTCGGCCGGACGGATCACTGTTCGGGACCAATAACGACTGGCGCGGTTTCCTCGGTAGCCTGCACCAGGAGCAACCGGATTGGCGCGCCGACGCGGGACCGGTGACGGTCATCGGTGCCGGCGGCGGCTCACGCGCAGTCTGCTATGCCCTGCTGCAGGAGGGCGCGAAGGAAATCCGGCTCGTGAATCGCACGTTCGAGCGCGCCGCGACCATTGCCGCAGAGCTCGGTGGGCCGATCACGCCGCTGCGCTGGGAGGAGCGCCACGACGCGCTCGACGGCGTCGCCATGGCCGTCAACACGACGAGCCAGGGCATGGTCGGCGAGCCCGCGCTCGATATTCGACTCGATAAGCTGCCGCAGACGGCGCTCGCATCCGACATCATCTACATCCCGCTCGAGACGCCGTTCCTCGCCGCAGCGCGCAAGCGCGGCAACCGTACGATCAACGGGGCGGGCATGCTGCTTCACCAGGGACGGCCCGCATGGAAGCTCTGGTTCGACATCGAGCCCGTCGTCACGCCGGAGCTACGCGAACGAATGGAGCGCAGCATCGCCGGCGGGACTCAATGACGAGAATTCGTACTGATGACGATCGGGGATCGCCGGGAGATTAGTCGTACGGATTATCGGTATTGGTCACTGAGCGTTTTCTTGGGTAGCCGAGGTCCAACGATTGAGCTACACCCGCGGATCAGGGAGTTACGCCTCACTATCGGCCGGCTGAGCTAGAACGTGAGGCTATTGGGACTTAGGCGAATTTCCGGAGTGTAGAGAAGAGGGTGGCTGCTAGTCGTCGCGAGACGGAGCCCTCTGGCGCGCGTTTCTTTCGCCGCGCAACTGGTCAGACCGCAAACCCGGGCAAATAGCTGCCATCGTTCGTGTAACATTCTTGTGTGGACTTCGTCATCGAAAGCCTGAGCGCGGATAGGGAACCCCTTGAGCGCTTGGTGCCTGGGCTGACTGATACTTCGATCGCTCTCGGCGTGCTCATGATCGCAGCACAACTATGAGCCTTGAGGGCCTCCTTACCGTACTGGAGCGCTTCGCGCCGCTGTTCGTCACCGTGGTCGTGACAGCCGGCATCCTCGTGGTTGCTGATAAGTCACTCCGCCGGCATTGGGCAGGAAACGCAGACGCGAAGTTCCGCTTTCAGTTGATCATGCTCGCGCTGACGTTCATAGCGGTCATCGCTGTCGTGATAGCGTTGCCCGTCAATGACACGCTACGCGGTCAACTGCTCAGCCTTCTCGGAATCCTGCTGAGTGCAGCAATTGCCCTGTCGTCGACTACGTTTGTCGGCAACATCATGGCTGGCATCATGCTCAAGGCCGTAAGAAGTGCGCGACCCGGCGACTTCATCACCGTTGCCGACCTGACCGGACGAATCACGGAGATGGCTCTTCTCCATACAGAGATTCAGACCGAGTTTCGCGACCTCATGACGGTTCCGAATCTTTACCTCGTCACTCAGCCCATCAAAATCGTTCGTGCGTCCGGTACGGTCATATCCGCCGAGGTCTCACTCGGCTATGACGTCCCTCGTACGAATGTCGCCGAAGTTCTATGTAGGGCCGCCATAGAAAGCGGACTGAAAGACCCCTTCGTGCATGTTCGCGAGCTCGGAGATTCTTCTATCCTTTATCGAGTTGCAGGCCTTCTGGAAGACGTCGAGAGTCTGATCTCAGCACGCTCCCGACTACGAGAATCGATGCTCGACGCGTTACATGCGGCCGAAATAGAGATCGTCTCGCCGACCTTCATGAATTCTCGTGTCTACTCAGACGATACGGAGTTCATACCCGAGCCTTCGCAAGATACGAGAACGCCCGTGCAGGCGCAGGCAGAAACCGTCATATTTGATAAAGCGACCGAGGTTGCCTCGGTGGAAGAACTCAAAAAGAAAGTCGAGTCCCTCGATAACGAGCTTACACGTCTGGCCGAAGATCCGAATCCGGATCAGGATGAGAAAGTCGCGCTGCTGGAGGCAAAGAAAGCGAGCCTGCTCGAACGCGTCAAGATCGAACAGCAAAGACTGCTGGATGCCGAATGCGCGGACGGTGACTAGGTTTAAGGAAATCCGGCTCGTGAACCGCACGTTCGAGCGCGGCAACCGTACGATCAAGGGCGTGGGAATGCTGCTTCACCAGGGGCGGCCCGCATGGAAGCTCTGGTTTGACATCGAGCCTGTCGTCACGCCGAAGCTACGCGAACGAATGGAGCGCAGCATCGCCGGCGGGACCCGATAACGAAAGTTCGATCGCAGTTCGTGCATTAATCGCCCGTTGCTGCTGATAAATCGCGTCCCAGCGAGCGGCGCGCCGTAGAAATACGCAGCCCTCTGGCCGAGGAAGCCGTTGTTGACAGCGAGGCATCCACGTCGCACTGTCCGACGCTGAGCTGAACTGCGAGTTTCGGTTGCTCGTGCAGAGCCGGCACCGAGCGTCGAGGAGGTTGACAGATGTTGTGTCCTAAGTGCAACGGGAAAATGCCTACCATCATGTATGGGAGTATCTACGTGGAACGCTGCGTCGAGTGCAGAGGTTTGTGGTTCGATTTGCTGGAGCTCGAGCATATGGCAGCGATCGAAGGATCGGAGGCAATCGACATCGGCAGCGAAGAGCTTGGCAAGAGATTCAGAGACGTCGACGACATCGATTGTCCGCATTGCAGCTCCCCGATGCTAAAGATGGTCGACAGTCGGCAACCGCATATATGGTACGAAGGGTGCCCGAGTTGTTTCGGCGTCTTCTTCGATGCAGGAGAATTTCGAGATTACAAGGAAAAGACCGTACTAGATTTTTTTCGGGATCTATTCGCTAAGGAAAGAATGTAGGGGTTGGAAGCAGTCAAAGCCTTCGCCGGAAGCTGCAACGGCAAGACCGCAATTCATCTCGAGCCGTTCCCGTACGATCCTCTTGTATATAGTGCCTCTCTCGTCGCTGCTGTCTGGATCCGGTAAATGCCTGCGGCCAGAACATTGGCCGCCTCGGCCGGCTAAAGACTAGAACCTCGGATTCACGGTGCATCGGTCGAACCGGATTCCTCCGGAAACGTCACTACCGGTACTTGCGCCATGCCCGAATTCCGCGCAATATCGCGCGCCGCCGGCACGGCGGCATACAGCCGACACCCGGCTGAGCGAGCGGAAAGAATGGATCTAGACACGAAGACAGCTCCGGCGAAATTCGGCACGGTTATCGGGGTAGCGCCCGGAAACGTGTTCGTGTACTCGAGCGACTACGAGTCCGCGGATGATGACGAGCTACCTACCCGACAGGCGTATCGAAGCTACGTCGATGACGTCTACATGGGACACAAGTGGCAATGCGTCGAATTCGCCCGGCGCTGGCTGTACGTGAACTACGGTTATGTCTTTGATGACATCGCGATGGCCTACGATATTTTTCGGCTCGAGACCGTGCGGGTTGTGCGCGAGAATCGGCTGCTCCCGCTGCGTTCATTCCGCAATGGCGCGAAACGCCCGCCGGAGCCGGGCTGCCTGCTTATTTGGGAAGAAGGCGGCGAGTTCGAGACGACCGGGCACGTCGCGATCGTGACCGAGGTCACGAGAGAATACGTCCGAATAGTCGAGCAGAACGTCGGGGACCGCGTATGGCCAGCGGGTCAGAACTACTCGCGGGAGATCAAAGCCGAGGCTACCTCTGACGGACACTATTGGCTCGAATGCTCATTCGGCGATGCGACCATCCTGGGATGGACGATACAGACGGACGACGACACGCACGCCGAGCGATTCGCCAAGCCAGATTCACGCCTATTCGCGTTGCAGGCCCGTGAGCTGACGGCGACTTTAGAAGACCCCGGTGAATGGTTGAACGTCGCAAACGCCGACGAAGCCGCTTACGTCACGATGATGAAAGGTCACAAGCTTTCCGGGCGCGACACCGATCTCCATAAGTATTACTGTCTGTCAGAGTCTGCGCTCGCAGAACTGCGGCGCGCGACGAACGAGTTGCACGCCCTTTTCCTGCACGCAACGAACTACGTGCTGGACTCCGATTCCCGTCTGGCGCGATTCAATATCCCCCGCGCACTTTGGCCCAAGATACGTCAGTCGTGGAATAACCGCCGTACCCAGATGATCACCGGCCGCTTCGACTTTTCGCTGTCGGAGCGCGGTTTGAAGGTCTACGAATACAACTGTGATTCAGCTTCCTGTCACATGGAGGCCGGAAAAATTCAGGGCAGATGGGCGCGGCATTTCGGCTGCGACGATGGCTCCGATCCGGGCAGACAATTGCATGAACGTCTTCGCGATGCCTGGCGGCACAGCGACGTTGACTCCGTACTGCACATCATGCAGGACGACGATCCGGAGGAGACCTACCACGCGCTCTTCATGCAGGAGGCGATGGAGGCCGGAGGGATCAGCAGCAAGATCGTCCGAGGTATCTCCGACTTTCGCTGGGCCGAGGACGGCGGAATCCTCGACGCAGATGGTGTGCCCGTCAGGTGGGTCTGGAAGACCTGGGCATGGGAAACCGCTCTCGACCAGCTGCGGGCCGAATGCGAGGATGACGAAATCCGGCTGCCGCCCCGGCGCGCCGGCGCCGACCCCAAGCCCGCGCCGCGGCTCGTCGACGTCCTGCTACGCCGTGAGATCATGGTTTACGAGCCTCTCTGGACGCTGATCCCGAGTAACAAGGCGATACTGCCCGTACTCTGGCAGATGTTTCCTGACTATCCTTATCTTTTGAACTCGTCGTATGAGTTGACGGACGAGCTCCGCGCCGGCGGCTACGTCGAAAAGCCCATCGTCGGACGCGGCGGCGCCAACATCAGCATGTTCGATGGCGATCTGAATCTCCGCGCCGAGACAGGCGGCCAGTTCGACGATCGTGACCAGGTGTATCAAGAACTTTTCGCGCTGCCGTTCGTCGGCGGCTACAACGTGCAAGTCAGCACATTCTCGTCCGCCGGCCGCTACGCAGGCGCATGTGTGCGCGTCGACGAGTCGCCCGTCATCAACATGCGCAGCGACAACCTGGCGGTGCGCATCGTCAGCGACCGGGAGCTCACCCGGACCTGATATGGGAAGGCCGAGTATCGCTGCAGGGCGCCCGAATGACGGGTCGTGTTTCGGCGCGATATCTATTTGCCGACTTACGCGTTCGTCCGCCAATCTCCACTGCGCGATCGCGCACGGGTCTCGACTCGAGCAGTGTGAGTGAACCTCGTGTATGGTTCGAACATATCTAAACGCATTGTCGATATCGCGGCGATATCCTCAACGGCTTCGCAAATTCGATCCTCGGCTCCGTCATGCACTGAAATGAGACCACGACTATGAAACTCGCTATTCTCTCCTGCGGCCCGAATTCCTACAGCACTCGTCGCTTCAAGGAAGCCGCATCGCAACGCGAACACGAAGTCAAGGTACTCAACACCCTTAAGTTCGCCATCGATCTCCAGCAAGGTACTCCGGACCTCTATTATCGGCAGAAGCCGTTGGGTGATTATGATGCCGTGCTGCCGAGAATCGGCGCATCGATTACTTATTACGGCACAGCCGTGGTCAGGCAGTTTCAGGAGATGGACATCTTCTGTGCGAACCCCGCTTACGGTATCGCCAATTCACGCGACAAGTTGCGCAGCCTGCAGATCCTCAGCCGGCATCACATTGGTATTCCACGCACCACGTTTGTTAGAGATAAAAAGGATGTGCTGCCATCCATCGAGCGAGTTGGCGGCGCGCCCGTGATCATCAAGCTGATAGAAGGTACACAGGGCATCGGCGTGTTGCTGGCAGAAACCACGAAAGCAGCCGAGTCGATTATCGAGCTCTTGCAGAGCCAAAAACAGAATGTCCTGATACAAAAATTCGTTGCGGAGAGCAAAGGCAAGGACATTCGTGCATTCGTCGTCGGCGATCGAGTCGTGGCAGCGATGCGGCGCGTGGCTCAGGGACAGGAATTCCGCAGCAATGTGCACCGGGGCGGAGTCGCCGAAGCCGTGGAGCTCACGGAAGAGTATTCCGAAACTGCGGTTCGCGCAGCGCAGATCACGGGATTACGCATAGCGGGCGTCGATATGCTCGAAGGCAAGACTGGGCCGCAGATCATGGAGGTCAACTCGTCACCGGGTCTCGAAGGAATCGAGAAATGCACCGGATTGGATATCGCCGGTGCCGTCATCGACTACATTGCGGCTCAGGTGGACTTTCCCGAGATCGACGTGCGCCAGCGTCTGACCGTGAGCAAGGGTTACGGCGTAAGCGAAATCTATATTCCTGAGGGATCGAAGCTCGTCGGACAGACGATCACCGGTACGAAGCTGCGAGATCAGGACATCAACGTGCTGACTTTGTACCGTGGCGCGAAATCTATCCCCAACCCGCGTGCCGATCGCGTGCTGGAAGCGCGTGATCGACTACTGTGTTTCGGCAAGCTCGAATCGATGCGAACGATGGTGCCGCAAAAAATCAGGCGCGGGCGGCGTCCGAAGATCAAGGCCCTCTAGAGTCAGCTAATCGGTGGTTCTCGCAGTCACATTCGGATCCGCCGCCTTTCTCGTCCTATGCATGCTAGCGTGGCGGATCTCCGACACTCGCAGCGATCGAAAAGCCTGGAACGACTTGCTTCGCCTGGCGGAGCCCATAGGGCCGCCGTTCGACCCGGCTGCCGTCCGCGGAATGCCGGAACCCGCTCAGCGGTACTTTCGTTTCACGATCGCTCCGGGAACGCCCCTCGTATCCGTTGTCGAGATCGAGATGGAAGGTCAGCTGGGGCTCGGCACGAAGGACGTGCCTGCGTATAGACCGATGACCGCCCATCAAATTCTCGCGCCCCCGAAAGGACTCGTCTGGAAGGTGCGTACTGGTCCTATCAGCGGATCAGACGGCGCAACGCCCGAGACATCCTGGACGCGATTCTGGCTGTTCCGTCTCATTCCCGTCGTCAGGGTGTCGGGAAATCCGGATCATCATCGGTCCGCGTTCGGCAGGGTCGTTTCCGAAGGCGCGTTCTGGGTTCCGGCGAGCCTGCTTCCGAGCAAGACCGTCAGCTGGACGTCCGTCAGCGAGAACACGGCCCGCGCCGAGATCGTCTACCGAAATTTCTCACAGGCGCTCGACCTCACGGTCGAGCCGGACGGGCGGCCCAGCTGCGTCGTGATCCAGCGCTGGAGCAACGAGAACGGAGAAAAAATATTCCGTGAGCAGCCTTTCGGCGGATACCTGTCCGATTTCCGGGAAATTGGCGGCTACTGTTTGCCCATGCGAGTCGAGGGCGGTAATTTGATCGGTACAGAGGATTACTTCCCCTTTTTCAAAGCAAACGTGCAGGCCATTCGCTTTCCTCAGATCGCAAGCTGAGTGCCACCAGTGGATTCGAGTCCCAGCCACAAGCAATGTCGGCGGTCGTAGCAAAATGGGGGTTCCGCAGCGGCCTGGCTGCTGCCGCAGCCACTGTCGCGTTCGATGTCGTGCAAATCCTGCAGCTCGTGGGTACGCTGCGATTTCCACTCGACGAGATCCTCATTTACGCAACATCGTTATGCATCGTCGCTCCGTTCCTTCTCGAGATGCTGGCGTTGCATCATCTAACCAGCCGCGACAGGCAATTCTGGACGCACGCGGCGCTCGTATTCTCGATTATTTATGCCGTTTTCGTGACGGCAAACTATGTCGTTCAGCTGGCAACCGTTATTCCAGCGAGGCTGGGCGGAACGGCCGAAGCTATCAGCGTCCTCGAGCAGACGCCTCATTCACTTTTTTGGAGCTTCGACGCGATCGGCTATATATCGATGGGATTGGCCACGCTGATCGCCATCCCAGCGCTCGACACGGGCGGACTCGCACGGTGGGTCAGGCTGTCGTTTATCGCCCATGCCCTTACGACACCGCTTATCGCCATCGTTTATTTCTACCCGACGTACTCCGAGACGCTGCTCCTGCTGGGCTTTCCATGGGCGATAACGGCTCCTGCCTTTATGACGATGTTGGCCCTGCAGCTGCGCGGGAAAACGGGCCGCGGCCGACGAGAGGTTTCTGCAACGCAGGCACGGTTCCTATAACGACTCGATACGACTACCGCGCGGCGGGAGATGTCCGATAGCGGTTATCATGCCCGTCGATGACCGCTCGTCGCTCTTGCCGGCCCTTCCCACTGCGGTCATCGATCGCGATCTCGATCTCGATCGTCGCCGTGATCGAAGGAATTTCGTCGAGCGGCGTCGTAGACCTCCGCCCGTACTTCGCCGGCTTGCCGGCGACGGTGGCCGCCATTATCGTTTGTGCGTCAGGCGTCGCGGCATTGCTCATACTCCAAAGGCGCTATTCCTTCTGCGCGATCGGCACCAATATCGGGGCACGGAGTCTGTCGACAGCCGTCGCGGCCGCAATACCGTTCATGGCAGCCGTCACGCTGGCCGATGTCGGCCTGGGTTTTCCACCCAACATCCATGTGCAGCTTCCGTTTGCTCTGGCTTTCTATCCAGCCATGGGACTCATCGCGCAGTTCGCGCTACACATCGTGCCGTTCACATTGCTGCTCTGGGCGTTCACGCAGCTTTCTACCTCGTGGCCGCTGCGTCGACAAATTTGGCTGGCCATCGTTCTGAGTGCTGCTATCGAAGCGGCATTTCAGCTGGGCGGTGCGGCCGCCCCGGGCGATGGATTGACGCTGCTGAGCGCGTTCGTCGCAGCACAGCTTTTCGCGTTCGGATTGGTGGAGCTCTACCTGTATATGCGGTTTGACTTCGTCTCCATGTACGTCTTTCGCCTCGCCTATTACAGCTACTGGCATGTTCTATTGCCTAACGTGCTGCAGTCAGCATCATGACAATGATCTCGTCCAGTCTATACCGGCGCTGGGTGATCTATTGCACGATAGGCGAGCTCGTCGGCTTCGGCGGAATACCGGTCCTCGGCGGCGCCATCACGTTTTCACTGACGGCGGGGCTGGCTGCGGAACCCCGGTCGATGATTCTCTACACCGTCGCCGTGCTCGGCGGTTTCGGCGAAGGGGCGGTCCTGGCCTGGTTTCAGCTGCGAGTCTTACGGGATTGCTTTCCCGGATTGAGCGCCCGTCACTGGATCGTCGCTACGGCGATGGCGGCCGCGGCGGCGTGGATGCTCGGCATGTTGGCGCCGACGCTAGACGATCTGATCGGGCTGTCCACGGCAACGCAAACCGCGATCTGGGTACCGGCAAGCGTGCTCATTCTTGTGTCGATCGGCAGCGCGCAGGCATGGGTGCTCAGCGGTGTCGTGGAACGGCCGCGGCGTTGGATCACGGCGAATGTGCTCGGATGGTTGCTCGGCCTGCCGTGGACGTTCGTTCTTCCGGCGCTGCTGCCCGAGGATGCGCCAGTCGTCGCCTGGGTAGTGACCTTCGTGATCGCGGGCGTGCTCATGGGCCTGACTGTCGGCCTCGTGACAGGTCGCACGCTCGTCGGGCTCGTGCCCCCCCGACACGCTAGATGTGGCTAATTTACACACGGCCGCCGAGCAGCGGCACGCACCGGGCTCGGCCCGAGATCATTAACTGAACTCGTCGCTAGTCCAAGCCGCTGCGAACCGACGTGATGCGCTCCGTATTGAATCCGAGCCAATGCATTCGACCGACGTAACGAGCGTGCTCCACCTTGATGCATCGGTCCATGATCACCGTAAGTCCGCCCTCTTCCGCAATGCGAGCACCTTCCTCGTTGATCACGTTGAACTGACACCAGAGCACCTTTGCACCAATCGCGACCGCATCTTTCGCGATACCCGGCAACGCATCGGGGTTGCGAAAGACGTTGACGATGTCGACTGGCACGGGGATGTCGAGCAAGCTGCCGTAACTCTTCTCGCCGAGAATCTCTTCCTCGCGCGGATTAACGGGAATCACCTGGTATCCGTGCCGTTGCAGATAGAACCCGACGAAATTGCTCGCACGCAGCGAATTGCCCGAAAGCCCAACGACGGCGATTGTCTTCCCACCGAGCAGCGCACGCTGAATCTCGAGCGGATCCTGGTATTTCGTCAGATCGAAATTCTCCGTCATGACGCAGCCTCCTGGCCTTCTGTCAGCGCGCGAGCGCGGGCAAAGCCCTGCTCCAAATCCCAGATCAAATCATCAACGTTCTCGATGCCGACGGACAGTCGGATCGTACCCGGACCTACACCCGCCGCCTTGAGCTCCGCTTCGTCGAGCTGGCGATGGGTTGTACTCGCCGGATGAATGACCAGGCTTTTGGTATCGCCGACGTTGGCCAGGTGCGACCATAGAGTGACACCGCGAATGAACTCCTGCCCCGCGTCACGACCCCCCTGAATATCGAACGAGAACACCGCACCACAGCCTCGCGGCAAGTATTTCTCGACAAGCTGTCGATAGGGACTCGTCGCAAGGCCGGGATAGGTCACCTTAGACACGAGCTCGTGGCCGTCCAGATAGTTTGCGATCTTGGTGGCATTCTCCACGTGGCGCTCCATACGCAGTGACAGCGTTTCGAGCCCCTGCAGAAACAGGAACGCATTGAACGGGCTCTGAGCACCACCGAGATCACGCAGCGTCTCCGCGCGCAGCTTCATGAGATAGCCGTAGGTTCCGAATGTCTCATGGAAACGCAGACCGTGGTACGCCGGTGACGGCTCCGAAATGACCGGAAATCGCCCGTTCGACCAATCGAACGTCCCGGAATCGACGACCACGCCACCGATACTCGTGCCATGGCCACCAATGAATTTCGTAGCCGAGTGCATCACGATATCGGCGCCCCACTCGAGCGGCCGGCACAGATACGGCGTCGCGAACGTGTTGTCCACGAGCAGAGGTAAGCCGTGCTCGTGCGCGATCGCCGCGATTGTCTCTATATCCAGCACGTTGCCGCCGGGATTACCGATCGTCTCACCGAAGAACGCCTTCGTGTTCTCGCGCGCGGCTGCGCGCCACGCATCGGGGTCATCCGGATCGACCCATGTCACTTCTACGCACATCTTGCGCAGCAGATGCTTGAATTGATTGACGGTACCGCCGTACAGAGCTGAGGAAGACACGACATGATCGCCTGGCGACAGAAGCGTGAACAAAGCAGCCGCCTGTCCAGCCAATCCACTCGAAAACGCGACCGCCCCGCAACCGCCCTCGAGACTCGCCATACGCTCCTCGAACACGGCCACTGTCGGGTTCATGATCCGCGAGTACGTGTTGCCGTATTCCTGCAGATTGAAATACGCGGACGCCGACTCGGGATCCTCGAAAACGTAGCTCGCGGTCTGATAGATCGGCACGGCGCGGGCACCCGTATTGGGGTCCGGACGTTGACCAGCATGCACCTGGAGCGTATCGAAATCGAAACGGTGGGATTCTTCCATAGCGGTCTTCCTAACCCATGAGGAACTGTCGAATGATAGGCGTCTGGCGCGCCTCTTCGAGTAGAAAACAGTCGTGCCCGTACGGGGCATCGATCACATGAAGCTCGACGTCCTTTCCGGCTTCGCCGAGCGCCGCATAAAGCTCTTCTGAATCTTCCGGCGGATAGAGCCAGTCGGAGCTGAAGGCAATCAGCAGCGTTCTTGCCGTCACGCCGCGCACCGCATCGACGAGCTGTCCACCACCGTGCTGGCGGGCGAGGTCGAAGTAAGACAGCGCGCGTGACATATATAGGTACGTGTTGGCATCAAAGCGCTCGACGAACTTCTTCGCCTGATGCCATAGATAACTCTCGATCTCGAACTCCGGCTCATCGAGAACGTAGCGAATATCGTCGGAGGACTGCAGCCGCCGGCCGAATTTATCGTCGAGTGAGCCGGCCGAAAGATACGTCATGTGTCCGAGCATGCGCGCCACGCCCATCCCACCGTGCGGTGATCGCTTGGTATCGTAGTAATGGCCACCCTGCCAATCCGGGTCCGTCGTGATTGCATTTCGCGCGATCGCGTTCCAGGCCACACCTTGAGGGCGCAGCGCGGGCGTGCTGGCGATCACGACGATCGACTCCACGTCATCACCATGAAGCACAGCCCATTCCAGCGCCTGCATGCCGCCGAGCGATCCGCCGGCAACCGCCGCCAGCCGCGTGATGCCGAGCTCGGACAGAAGAGCGCGCTGGACGCGCACCATGTCGGCCACCGTAATCACCGGAAAGTCAGACCCGTATTCCCGGTCCGTTGACGGATCTATCGAAGAAGGCCCGGTCGTCCCGCTACAGCCGCCGAGCAGATTCGTGCTGACGACGAAGAAGCGATCGGTATCGAACGCCTTACCTGGGCCGATCATGCCGTCCCACCAGCCAAGACCTCGGCTATCGGCGGCATCTCGCTCTTCTGCACGGAAGCCGTCGCGCGTTCCGCTTGCCGGCGGCGTCCTGGCGTAGCCGGCAGCGTGTGCGTCGCCGGAAAGGGCGTGGCAGACGAGAATGACATTATCTCGAGCCGGCGCGAGCGTCCCGTAGGTCTCGTACGCGACGCGCACGGGGAAAAGCTCTCGTCCGCAATCGAGCGCGACCGGCCCTGGGAGGTCGACGAATTGCGTCTCCACCGTGCCTACCGAGCCCGCGAGGGTGCTGAGCGCGTGCGCTGACATCAGTGGATTATACGTTACGATTCTGGAACTTAGACACGCATGCGGATGAGGCGCTATCATTCGCGGCTTGCGTGCGATCGCGCGACAAAAAAAATATATCAAGGAGATTCCTATGACCCAGGCAACCGTGGACAACGGCGTAAATGTTGGTGCGCTGCTCGAGGCGCGTGAAGCGTTGCGAGAAATGCCGGAAGCGGCCCAGTTCAAGTGGCGGGCCTCCTGCAAATGGCAAAAAGGAACGCATAGCCGAACGACGATTCAGAACTTTTTCGGACTCGGTCAAGAGCAAAAGCACAAGACCGAGTTCCACTTCGAAGCCGATCATCCCGAGGTGTTCGCTTCGGAGGATCTCGGTGCGACACCGGTCGAGCTCGTGCTCGCGGGCCTGGCGAGTTGCCTGACGGCAGGCGTCGCCGCAGTGGCGCAGAATCGCGGCATACAGCTGCGGTCGGTAGAGGCCGAGCTCGAGGGCACGATGGATATACAAGGAATCCTTGGCGTCGACGGCGACGTCCGCAACGGCTACAACGACATCAAGGTAACGTTCAATATCGACGCCGATGCGTCCCAGGAGGACATCGAAGCGCTCGTTGCCCAATCGCAGAAGCGCTCGGCCGTATACGACGTCATCACGAATCCGACGGACGTGTCGGTCGAAGTGCACAAACAGTAGCTGACCGACCGCAGCGGGACTTACGATCGAACGCTTCACTACGGTCGTCATTGGCGCCGGTCACACGGGGCTCGCGACTAGCCGTTTTCTCACCGAACGCTCGATAGACCATGTCGTCCTAGAGCGCAATGAGGTTGCGAGCTCGTGGCGACGCGAGCGCTGGGATTCGCTGCGGCTCCTGACGCCAAACTCGCAGAGCCGGCTGCCGGGCTATCGCTACGAGGGAGACGATCCCGATGGCTTTATGACGATGCCCGAGGTCGTCGGTTTCATATCGGGATTTGCCGAGGCGATTGACGCACCGGTTCGCACTCAGACGGAAGTACAGTCGGTCAAACAGACCGACAGTGGCTATCGCGTGGTGACGAATGCCGGCACTATCGATTGCCGCAGCCTCGTTATCGCGAGCGGCGCCTGCAACGTCCCAGTCGTGCCGGCTGTTCACCAAGACGTACCCGAGTCGGTCGAATGTTTTTCCCCCTTCGATTATCACAATCCAAGCCATCTGCCCGAGGGCGGGGTCCTCGTCGTCGGCGCCTCCGCGACCGGTGTGCAGCTCGCCGAGGAGATAGCGCGATCCGGCCGGCAAGTGACGTTATCCGTCGGCGAGCACGTAAGACTGCCGCGAACGTACCGGGGCCGCGATGTCCTCTGGTGGATGGAGGCCGCTGACGTCTGGAATGAGCGCTACGATGACATCGAAGAAATCGAACGCGCGCGAAGCCTGCCGTCACCACAACT
>JAOTTJ010000323.1 GCA_029864465.1 Gammaproteobacteria bacterium
GACACGTTGCAACGCAGGCTGTTGGCTGCTCGGAACGCCTACGAGCAGGGCGAAGCTGTTAGCCGGATCGAGCCGCAGGCCGCGCGGCGCGGTGGCCCCGGTATGGCAGAATTCGCATTGCACCGAGAATATGTTGTCTTGAATAGACTGAAACGTGGCGGTCAGCACGGGGCCGCCGCCACCGCCACCGCCACCGCCACCTCCGCCACCACCTCCGCCGCCACTGCCTGAGCCGCAAGCTGCGATGAGCAAAGATGTTACGGTGATCGTCGCTAGACCGATCGGGGCCGGGAACTGCGTAGACGAAGTCATAGTGAAGCCTGATTAGGGTTGAAACTAACAATGGGTTCGCGTAAACGTTCGAAAGGTTCAACGCACTCGCCCCGACTCAAATGACAGAGATCAACATTGCCGATACCGCTGTTTCAATCACATGCGTTCGCAGCAGTCGACGGGGCAGTTGAGCGTGTATAGGGTCCCTCTCGACGAAGAGCGCAGTGCCCGAGAGGCCTCTAATGAAGCGGATCTGTCGCTGATCTCCAGGATTTCGACAGGAGACCGATCTGCCTTCAAAGTTCTCTACGAGAAGTACTACGACCGCTTGCTCCGATTCATTTGCCGAATAACCGGGCAAGTCGACGAAGCGCAGGAAGGTGTCAATGATGTCATGCTCGTCGTCTGGCAGAGGAGCTCGCGATTTCGTGGTGACTCGAAAGTCTCGACGTGGATACTGGGCATCGCTTATCGCAAGGCGCTGCAGCTAGCACAGAAGAAGCGGCGCTGGCTGGATCGGTTCAAAGCAAGTGAAATCTCGGATTGGAATGAACTTCCGAACCTCGGATCGGAACATACAGATCAGACGGACATGCAGGATTGGCTGCAGCGCGGCATGCGGCAGCTCTCGCCGAAGCAGCGCGCCGTGGTCGAGTTAACGTATTACTACGGTTGCTCTTATGAGGAAATTGCGACAATGCTGGACTGTCCAGTTAATACTGTGAAGACACGGATGTTCCATGCGCGCGAGAAGCTACGGCGGGCACTGTCGCCGTCGAAAGGTATCGAGTCGGATAGAGGCGCGGCAGACTGATGGCTGGGCGAAGTCGAGATCATCACGAGACCGTCGTCGAGTTGCTGCCGTGGTTCGTCAACGGCACGCTCGGCGAGCCGGAAACAGCGCTCGTCGAAACGCACGTGCACGAGTGCGTGCAATGTTTTTCACTGCTGCAGCAAGAGCGCCAGCTGCACGATCTGTTGAGCGAGGAGTCATCGTCGATGATCTCCTCTGCCGCCCATGGTTTTGAGCGCCTGCGACCGAGACTAGAACCCGAGGCAGTCCTGTTCGGCAAACGCTCCACGAGCTGGTGGGGCCGCGCCGAAGGGCTTGCACTCGCCGCTGGGCTCGCAGCCCTCGCTGTGACGGTTCTAGTCTGGCAGCGCTCCGATGAGGCGCCGATGCTCGGTGCTGGAGAGTTCGAGACCTTGAGTCAGCCGGCGACCGCTGCGTCCTTGACCGTCGACATTATTTTTTCACCAGAGCTTCCGGAGACCGAGATGCGTTCGTTGCTGCAGGCAAATGGCGCGATCATCGTTAATGGTCCAACGGAACTTGGCCGCTACACGATCAGGATCGATCGGACGGCTGAGACTCTCGAGCTCGACGCAATCATCGAGCAGCTGCGCAACGATCCAAGAGTTCGTTTCGTCGGTCCGTCGTTCATCAGCGAGGTGCCCCAGGGATGAGGTGGCGCGTGCTCTGCTGTCTGCCGGTGCTGCTCGTCGCGGCCTGCGCGGGTCTGCCGCAGCGCAACGCAGTAGCCGTGGGAGACGCTGCGAATCGTCAAATCGTCATTGCCATAGCGCAGGCGCCGACAGTCAGCGCCGCGTTGCTCGGTGCGCCGGAGCTCCGCCAACAACGCCGCCGTGGCTATCGTGCCGCTCCGGCTGTTGAGCGAGTTCTGCAGCAGCTTGCACGCGAGCACGCGCTGACTCGCGTCGACGGTTGGCCGATTAGCTCTCTCGAGGTCTACTGCGAGGTCTACGAGGTCGGTCCGGACGTGGCCGTGGAGTCGCTGCTCGACCGCTTGTCGAGGGATTCGCGCGTCGTCATCGCACAGCGAGTGAACCTGTTCGAGACGTTGGCGAGTAGCTATGACGACACCTACGTGGACCTGCAGACGGCCGTCGTGCAACTTGATCTGGAATCCGCGCACCAATTGGCGACGGGCCGCGGCGCAACTGTCGCCATCATCGATTCGAGTATCGACGCACGCCACCCGGAGCTGCGCGCTAACGTCGGGTTCACTGCGGACTTGGTACGCCACACGCCGAGGCCTCGCAGTGGAGAGGTCCACGGAACGGCAGTTGCAGGCGTGATCGCCGCTATCGCGAATAATGCGGAAGGAATCGTCGGAATCGCCCCTGACGTCTCAATTGCGGCACTTCGTGCCTGTTGGGCAGTGGAGCCCGGCTCGCCGCGAGCACGCTGCTCGACTTTCTCTCTCGCCAAGGCGCTTGAGGTCGCTCTCGATCTTGCGCCGGACGTTATCAACATGAGTTTGACGGGGCCCCACGACCCGCTGCTCGCGCAGCTGCTGGCGCGGATCATCGAGCGTGGCATCGCCGTCGTAACGGCTCGCCCGGGCCCACAGGACTCTGGGGATTTTCCTGCGTCTCAGGCTGGCGTGCTGGTCGCGCAATCTCCTAGAAGTCTACGCAACGCCCGTTGGCCGAATTCGATCGGCGCACCGGCCGACGAGATTCTCACGACTGTCCCCGCGGCCGAATATGCATTCTTGTCGGGAACGTCGCTCGCGGCAGCTCACGTCAGCGGTGTAATCGCGCTTCTGCTCGAGACAGCACCCGGAATAGGGGTGAGCCAAATTGCGGGTTTGCTACGCGAGACCTCGATTTCCGCAGCTGGCGAGGAATCCGTCAACGCCTGCCGGGCTTTGGCTAAGCTGGCCGAAACGGTCGGCTGTCGTCCCAGCTACGAGTTCGTCAGTCTCTCAGACTGAAAGCGTAGGAAACACTCAGGACCCAATCATCCGCTGCGGAGGATCCCCAGCGACCGACGACTTCGCGGCTTGTGTCGTAGCGGCGCAGGTCCAGGCTGAATGGGCCAAGTAGCTTGGTGACGCCGACGTTGTGGTGCGTATAGCTCGACGCAGGCCCCCGTGAATCGAATTCGCCCAACGCGGCGCTGAGCTCGATATTCCAAGCAAGCGGCCACGTAATCCCGACCTCGTGATTAACGGCTGCATTCGATGACGAAAGGAAATCGTTCGAAACGGAGAGGTTGTAGAAAAGACGGTCTCTGTAGCCGATGACGAGTGTGAGATCGCTGTAGTCGTAGTCGATGGTCGTGTCAGGATATCGGTAGTAGCCGAGCGAGGTCGTGATATTCCAGTTGGAGCGCTCCCAGCCGTAACCCGCGTAGAGTTTGATCAGATATTCTCGTGACTTCAAGGACTGAGTTCGAGTTGGGTAGCTGACGTTGCTGATTGCCGCCCCCGCGAAGGCCCGAGACGGAAAATAGAAATCGATGCCGACTTCGGTCGCAGTGTCGTCGTCGTAAACCTGAGAAAGACCTCGGTTGCGGGCATCGGTGCCGACCGTCAGATAACCTGTTATCTGTCTTGTCGAACTGAGCTGGGCGGCTACCGGCGAGGCCTGCACGGCGACGATCACCACCGCGGTCCAGATCGTCGAGCGGTTGGTATGCGCGGCGAGTCTTGGCATTAGCGGGCGAACATTACGATGGCGGTTCCG
>JAOTTJ010000324.1 GCA_029864465.1 Gammaproteobacteria bacterium
AGGGGACACGATCGAGCTGCGTATGACGTCATTCGGTATCGTCCGTAGGATTTACATGACGAACGACACGGGCAACGAGACGATCGAGCCGACGGATCTCGGTTATTCGGTGGGCCGGCGATTCGGCGACACGCTCGAAGTGCACACGACGCGCGTAGGCTGGCCGTACTTCGACGATAACGCGGTGCCGCAGACCGAGAACGTCGAAATTTTCGAGCGGTTCTCGCTCGTCGACGGCAAAAGCCGGCTCGTCTACAGCCAGACCGTCACTGATTCCGAATCCTTCATCGAGCCGATCACGGCAAGCTGGGAGTGGATCGACATTGGTGAGGAGACGCTCGGGATCAACCGGTGCGAGTAAGCGTGGCCGTTCGACGTTCTGACCGGCGAGCCGTCGCTGTTCCGCTCTGGTCAGGCCAGAGGTTGGTATCCGGATGTCAGCCTTCGCAGACTCGGCGAGCCGGTTATCTCGCTCCTCGTCGGCTGGGAATAGGGCAACTGGCGCCGTAACTGACTGATTCCCCATCCCGTACCCGCCCTGGCACCCTTGAAGGGCGCGCCCGAGTTGTGGTCGAATCGATCGTCGAAACGACGGGGACTAGTGTGTTTGTACGACCATTGATTCTGCTGGCGCTCGTCGCCGGCTCCGTATCCGCGCAGACGCTGCCGCGCACGGCCGACGGCAGGCCCGACCTGCAAGGCATCTGGCGCGCGGCGAACCGGGCGTCCTATGACCTCGAGGGTCATGTGGCCAGGTACGACATGCCTGCCGGACACAGCGTCGTCGACGGCGGCTCGATTCCGTATCAGCCCTGGGCTGCCGAGCGCAAGCATGCGAACTTCGTCAGTCGCGCGACGGCCGATCCGTTTGCGAGCTGCTACCTTCCGGGCGTGCCGAGAGTCATGAGTCTCGAGTTTCCCTTTCAGATTTTTCAGACGGACGAGCATATTGCAATAACGTTCGAGTGGCAGCAGACCTATCGTCTGATCTACACGAACGGGGAGCCGGCTATGTATGCCGGCATCGAGTCGTGGATGGGTAACTCGCGCGGGCGCTGGGAGGACGATGTTCTCGTCGTTGAAGTTACGGACCAGAACGACCGCACGTGGCTCGATGCAGCCGGAAACTTCCACAGCAACGCGATGCGCGTGACCGAGCGCTACCGCCTGCGCGATGCCAATACGATCGACTATGAGGCGACGATTGAGGATCCGGACGTGTTCACGCGGCCGTGGACGATGCGACTCGTGTTTACGCGCCAGACCCATTTGGACCGCCTTCTCGAATATCAGTGCCAGGCCGTAAAAGAGGAGGCCAGCGGCGCGTTCGAGCGTGATGAGCGGACATGGTATCCGGCGCCGATTCCCGTCGAGAACGAGCCGTTCGATTTCGAGGCAGGCGCAGACGTTCCGCTGCCTGAGACGCCGTCCGACATTCTGCGGCTCGCAGACGGCACGCCCGACATCAGCGGGTTTTTCATGGCTGATGCCGGCGGCGCGAACTATGGACTCGAGCCGCGCGAGAGGCAGCCGCTGCTGCCGGCCAGTCGCGGCCAGATCATCGACCCGGCAGACGGAGTACTGCCGTACCAGGACTGGGCGCGCGCAGAGCGAATCGATCGTGAGATGCCGTATCGGGGCTACGATGATCCAACGGCGCACTGCTTCGTCGGGGGCGTCCCGCGTTCGCATTACGTGCCTGCGCCATTCTTTATTCTTCAGCCGCCGGGCTATGTCGTCGTGCTGCACGAGCGCATGTCGTGGCGCCAGATTGCGCTGGACGGCCGAGATCATTTGCCCGACCATATGCGTCTGTGGCAGGGAAGCTCGGTCGGGCGCTGGGAAGGCGATTCGCTCATCGTGGAGTCGCGTAATTTCAACGGCAAGTCGTGGCTCAACGAGGTCGGCGATGTCGTTAGTCACATGCAGACCGTCGTAGAGTCATTCACACCGGTGAGCCCGACACAGATCATCTACCGTGCAACGATGACAGATCCGATTCCATACACGCGGCCTTGGACGATGGAAATGCCGTTCAACCGTGACAACCAGGAGCTGCTCGAGGTTGCCTGTCTCGAGGACAACAACGATCTGCAGCACCTCAAGGACGTGCGCGACGAACATCGCGCCATGCAGAATTAGGGAGGCTCGTGCGATGATTCGATCACTGAAAACGGGATTTACGATTGCAGGTCTGGCAACCAGCTTTTATGTTGCGGCGACCGCCTCGGCACACCATGCTTTCGCTGCCGAGTTCGATCGGGATAGCCCCGTCCAGCTCACAGGTACTGTTACCGAGATGCGCTGGGCTAACCCGCATGCCTGGATCTATATCGACGTCGAAGGCGAGGATGGCTCGCTCGTCAACTGGGCGCTCGAGACACGCGCGGCCAATAATCTCATTCGCCTGGGCTGGCGGCCCGCGGATGTTCCAGTCGGTGCGGTGCTCGTCATCGAGGGCTTTCGGGCGCGCAATGGTAGCCCGACGGCCAGCATTGCGACGGTGACATTCGAGGACGGCCGCAAACTGTTTGCAGGCCCGCCCGACGGGCCATCGCAACAGTGACGTAAGCGCTGCGTCCCGCACCGGCCGGTTGCGAAGAATGACCAGAAGGGGAGAGACGATGACACGTATCCTCGGGTTCGTTATCGCGGCCGCCAGTTGCCTGGCCACTGTGCTCGTCGCCGTTGCGCGTGCCCAGGGCCCGCAGGCCGTGTTGCCCCCATCCACTTTCGCGGCCCACGCCTCGACTCAGGATCCAGCCGTGCTCGTGACGCCGCAGCGCCTCGTTGAATGGGAGTCGGCGTTATCCAATTGGGGTCGCTGGGGGCCTGATGACCAGCGTGGCACGCTGAACCTCATCACGCCTGCAAAGACGCGCGCGGCCGCGAGCCTCGTGATCGACGGCGTGTCTGTCTCGCTCGGCCACTTCGTGACCGAGGAAGAGGCGATCGACAGCCAGACGTTCGCGCCAACCGAGCATTGGATGACACGCGTCGATCCACAGACGGGTGAAGTGCTGTTCGCGCTCGATGCCATGAGCTTCTCGATGCACGATGGCCAGCTATCGCACATGGATGCGCTCTGTCATTACCGCACAGAGCGTAACGGCGAGTTGCTGATATTCAACGGCTATCGGCAGAACCTGGACCAGGACGGCTGTAAGGATCTTGCGATCGACCGCATGGGCGCGGGCTATGTGACTCGGGGCGTGCTCGTAGACATGCCGCTGCTCAGAGGGGTCGAGTGGCTAGAGCCGAGTACGCCGATCTATACATCCGATCTCGAGGCCTGGGAGGAATTCGCCGGCGTCACGATCGAGAGCGGCGACGTACTGCTCGTGCGCACGGGTCGTTGGGCCAAGCGCGAACAGGATGGGCCCTGGGATTACGCTGGCGGCGGCGCCGGCTTGCACGCTTCCGTGCTGCCCTGGCTTCGGGAGCGCGGCGTTGCGATGCTCGTCGGTGACGCCGTTAACGACGTGCAGCCATCCGGCGTCGAAGGTATTCGCAGGCCCGTGCATCAGATGACGCAGGTGTTCATCGGTTTGCCGCTCGTCGACAATGGCTACCTCGAGGACGTCGCGCGCGAGGCCGCGCAGCGTGACCGCTGGGCGTTCATGGTTTCGTGGCAGATCACGAAGGTCCCAGGCGGCACGGCCGGGCCGTTCAACGGGCTAGCGACCTTCTGACACCGCAAGCGGGCCTCGCCTGGTAGCTGATATCGCCTAGCCTACGGCTGTTGCCGTGCGCCCGGG
>JAOTTJ010000049.1 GCA_029864465.1 Gammaproteobacteria bacterium
GACGAGAAGGCGCTCGCGAGTTTGCTTAGAATCCGTAAGATCGGGGCGGGCTTGTCGATCGACGATTTCGGCAAGGGCCATTCTTCATTGAGCTATCTCAAGCAGATCCCCGCGAACGAGATCAAGATCGACAAACGATTCGTCGAGTCGATTGCCACGGATCGTGCCGATCAGCAGATCGTCAAGGCCGTCATCGATCTCTCGCACGCGCTCGATATGCGCGTCGTAGCCGAGGGCATCGATTGCCGTGAGAATCTCGAGATCATTTCCGCGCTCGGATGCGATATGGCACAAGGATTTCTGATTGCCCGCCCGATGCGCAGCGATCACGTGGTCGAATGGATTACCTGCTATTCCGATAGCTCGCTGATGCGGGGAATGCCGACTGCGCCGCTTCGAGGCGTCGACGCCGAGAGCGCCTGACCTCGGTCGACGTACCGCAGCGCTCGACGCCGATTTATTTTCCCCAATCGCATTACAATAGAGCCTGGCTCACAGACTCGGGGGAGTCCGCTAAGCTTCGTGAGCGTGCTGCTCGATCTCATTTATCTTCTTGCCGCCCTTATCGCATCGCCGTGGGTCGTCTATCGGCTCTTTGTGCGTGGGGATCGGCGGAGCCTGGCGGCTCGTTTCGGCGCCGGGCTCGGCGATGCCGTGCACGGGTCGATCTGGCTGCATGGATCGTCTGCTGGCGAGATCGCCTTGCTCGTACCGCTCGTCGACCGCTTGGAGCGCAGTGGCGTAACGAACCCGATCGTGATTTCCGCGTATTCGGCAACGGGATACTCGGCCGCGCGTAAGGCCTTTCCAGGCCGCCGCGTCATCTTTTTTCCGTTCGATCTCAGCTTCATCGTCAGGCGTATCTTCAACCGCCTCGATCCTCGACTGATCGTCATCGTCGAAGCGGAGTTCTGGCCGAATTTTCTTAGACAGGCGGCCCGCCGGAGCATTCCGGTAGCGATCATCAACGGCAAGATGTCCGACAAATCGTTTCGGTTCCATGCGAGAACGCGCCTCGTGCCGGCGCTGCTGCGTGGTCTCGAGCTCGTTGCGGTTCAGACGGATGTGTACGAGTCGCGACTGCTCGCACTCGGTTTTCCGCGCGAGCGTTTGCGCGTAACGGGCAATATGAAGTACGACCTCACCGGCGCGCCGGAGCAGGCGCAAGACGTGCGCGAGCTGCGGGCGCGTTTCGGCTACGAGGACGATGACGTCGTCATCATAGGCGGCAGCGTTCACGACCGCGAAGACGAGGCGCTGATCGTCGCGTTCGAGAAGCTCGTTGCGAAGCGTGCCAGTGCCGGGCTCGTGCTCGTGCCTAGATACCCGCGTGATGCCGCGCGCATAGAGCAGCTTGCGGCTGCACGCGGTCTGAAGACCGTGCGCAAGACCGCTGTTGATCAAGGGAGCGCCGCAGCCCCCGGTACCGAGGGAATCTTCATCGTCGATACGGTTGGCGAGCTAAGGGCACTGTACGGTATCGCAGATATCGCCTTCGTCGGCGGCAGCTTGTTTTTCCGTGGCAGTAACCGGGGCGGACACAATCTTATGGAGCCGGCGGTACTCGGATTGCCCGTTGTATTCGGTCCCTATAACTTCAGTTTCGCTGATACCGCACGCGAGCTCGTGACGTCAGGAGGTGGGTTCGAGGTAGGCAACGTCGATGCGCTCGTCGACGTTTTGCAGCGTCTACTCGATGAAGCGGCTCTGCGAGATGACGCGGGGCGCCGTGCTCGAGACGTCGTGGTTCAGGGGCGGGGGGCGACGCAGAGGAACTTTGATCTGCTCATGCCTCTCGTCGACGCGGCCAACGGGCGCTTGCCAGCTTCCGGCTTAGGCCCCACAATGCCGCCAGCAATGAGTGACCTTGACCTAAACGCATGAAAAAGCACGTATTCGTTGATGGGATCGATTGCGGCTCAGATCAACTGTTTCTGATCTGTGGTCCGTGTGTAATCGAGGAAGAATCTTTGATGCTCGCCACCGCAGAGCGTCTCAAGGGCATCTCCGAGGAGCTCGGTGCCCCGATGATTTTCAAGTCGTCATTCTCAAAGGACAACCGCAGCTCCTTGGAGTACTACCAGGGCCCGGGATTGCAGGAAGGGCTCAAGCTGCTCGAGAAAATCAAACGTGAATTCGAACTGCCGCTGTTGACCGACATACATTACCCGGACCAGGCGGCGCCAGCTGCCGAGGTCGTCGATATCCTGCAGATTCCCGCTTATCTCTGTATGCAGAGCGAGCTCGTCGTCGCGGCAGCAAAAACAGGCAAGGTCGTGAATTTAAAACATGGCCAGTTTATCGCGCCCGACAACATGGCCAAACCCGCGAGAAAAATCGAGGCGTCGGGCAACGAGCAAATCTTGATGACGGAGCGGGGCTACACTTTCGGTTACAACGATCTCGTCGTGGATCCCCGAAGCTTTTATCTTCTCTCAGAGATCGGTTACCCCGTGATATTCGACATCACGCATACCATTCGTAAGTATGGTATTCCGAGCAAAGATCCGCGCGGTGGCAACCGCGAATTTCTGTCTGTGCTCGCGCGTTCGGGTGTCGCCGCGGGCGTCGACGGTATCTTCATCGAAGCTCATCCCAATCCGCCGGAGGCACTCTGTGACGCGGCGAGTCAATACTATCTCGACGACTTGGCCGAATTCGTCAAGCCGCTACTGGAAATTCACAATCTAGTGAGATCGTTGGCCTAGCCTGACTAACCTGCCGATACAGCCGCAAACAGAGGTAGCTCATGGATCTTTATCTCGATTCGGTCGACTTCAAGGAAATCGAGCAGGCTTTCGAGCTCGGTTTTATTAAGGGTCTGACCACGACTCCGACTTTTATGCACCGTCACGGCATAACGGACATCGACGGGGCGATCGTCAAGCTCTCGGGCATGGTGCCCGAGCTGCAGGTCGAGGCCCTCGGCGATTCGGTAAAGACGATTCTGGCCGAAGCTGATCGAATTCTAGCTCTGCCGCTCGAGCGTGAACCTGTCTTCAAGGTGCCAATCTCCAACGCCGGCGTTATGGCCTGCCAGCGCCTAACGGCACAAGGTCGGCGAGTTAATGTGCATCTGATTTATACGCTCAACCAAGCCTACATGGCAGTGGCGTCCGGTGCTGCGTTCGTCTGTCCGCTTGCCGGCCGGTTGCAGGATCAGGGTCACGATGCGGTCAAGCTCTTCGAGCAGTGCGTCGAGATGATCGACAAGCATGGTTACGATAGCAAAGTCATGTTCTCCTCGGTTCGGCATCCCGAGCATGTTCGTCAGGCACTGCTGGCCGGCGTGCACGTTTGTACCGTTCCATATGGCGTCATCAAGCACCTCTGCGATAACTCATTGACGGCACTCGGTACTGCGCAATTCTTTGAGCACACCCAGCTGATGACCACGCACGTTAAGGAGCTCATTCGGCCGCACAATCCCGTTTGCACACTCGCCGAGACATTGAGCTCGGCGATGGTGAAGATGACCGAATCACGGCTAGGTGTCGTCACGCTCGTGGATGATGAAGGCAAGCTCGCGGGAATCTTCACGGACGGAGATCTACGGCGTCGCCTGCAGGAAGACGGCCGGGAAGTGCTCGATGCAGCTTTCAATAAGATCGCGTATACCGAGTCGCCGGTCACGATCGGGCAGGATGCGCTGCTGGACGAGGCCGTCAAGCTGTTCAAGGAGTTCGAGGTCGACAGCGTTATCGTTCTCGACAACGAGCAGCCGACCGGCGTTCTGGATATTCAGGATCTCGTCAAACTCGGCCTGCTCGGGCAGGAACATCTCTAACAAGACCTCCAAAGCGCCCCCATCCGAGCTCGCGGCTCGGTTCGAATCGAGGGGCGGTCTGTTTCTACAAACACCTGACGCCCTCGCTGCCCGGCTCGCGGATGTGCGGGCACTCGTGTTCGATTGGGATGGCGTGTTCAATGCCGGTGAGAAGGCGCTCGGAAAAACGAGCGGGTTTTCAGAGGCCGACTCCATGGGCGTGAATATGCTGCGTTACGGCCTCTGGCGCCGCGACGGGTGTCTGCCGGCGGTCGCGATCATCACTGGCGAGCCCAACGAATCTGCGGAGTTCTTCGCGCAGCGGGAGCATTTTCACGCGCTTTACCAGCGAGTCAAAGACAAACGGTCCGCGTTGACTGATTTCTGCGCCCGGCACGAGCTCGAGACCCGGCAGGTCGCCTGCGTGTTCGATGACATTAACGATATTCCGATGGCCGTTGGCTGCGGTCTGCGAATTCTGGTGCGGCGCGATGCAAGCGAGCTGCTACTCGAGTACCTTTGTCGCAGCGCGACCTGCGACTACGTCACGGCAAGTCGATCTGGCGACTTTGCGGTCAGAGAGGCAACCGAACTCATGCTAGGTTTGTCTTGTCTATTCGATGAGGTCGTCGAATCGAGAGTCGAATTCGACGCGGAGTACCAAGCTTATTTTGCTGCGCGGCAGGCCGTCGAGCTCGATGTTATCTCTGCCACGGAACCGAACTGAGATAGGACGTACACGATGACGGCCTGGTCGTTCGTGATTTATCTGTTGACGCCGTGCTTCATCTGGCATCTGCTGTGGCGCGGCATTCGCTATCCGGCGTATTGGCGGCGATGGCACGAACGGTTCGGTTACCTCGAGCCGCTGACGGGGCACCGCGTCATCTGGGTGCATGCTGTGTCGGTTGGCGAAGTTCGTTCATCGGCATTACTGATTTCGCGTCTCATGGCTATGTACCCGGAGCACCGCGTTCTCGTGACGACAATGACGCCGACCGGTTCGGAGCAGGTTGAGGATCTCTTCGGCAATGCGGTGAGCCACGCGTATGTTCCATACGACTTCCCCGGCTGCGTGCGCAGGTTCATGAAGCGAGCCAGACCCGAATTCGCCGTGATCGCCGAAACGGAATTTTGGCCAAATCTGTTCGCAGCCTGCGGTCAGCGTGCGATCCCGCTGCTACTCGTCAACGTGCGGTTGTCGCAGACGTCCTTACAAGGTTATCTCTGGGTACCGAAGACGGCTCGCGCCATGCTTGCGAATGCCGATCTAGTCTGCGCACAAACGCGGACCGATGAGCATCGGCTGAAGACCCTGGGTGTCGATGACGCACTGATTCACGTCACGGGTAATCTGAAATTCGATGCGCCGGTTCCCGATAGCGTGCTCGAGGAAGGTAGGCGTTTGCGCGAGCAATGGGGTAGGGAACGTCCCGTCCTCATCGCTGGTAGCACGCACAAGGGAGAGGAGCGGAAATTACTCGACGCATTCTCGCTTATTCGCGGTAGTTTTCCCGATCTTCTGCTGGTTATCGTACCGCGACACCCCGAGCGTTTCGGTACGGTGACTCGACTTTGCCGGCACGCAGGCTATAGCGTCGTTCGGCGTAGCTGCGGCGAACAATCAATTGACGCGTCGGTCGATATCATGATCGGTGACACGATGGGCGAGCTGCAGCGGCTCTACAGCGCCGCGGATATTGCGTTCGTCGGCGGCAGTCTCGTGCGGGTCGGCGGCCACAACGTGCTCGAGGCCTGCGCAGTCGGCTGCCCGGTGTTGTTTGGTCCGCATATGTTTCATTTCGAGGAAATCGGCGCAATGGCTCTGGACGAGGGCGTCGGTCGCCAGGTGCACGATGCAGGTAGTCTGGCAGAAGCGGTGCTCCTGTATCTGGAGCAAGCCGACCTCCGGCTTGCCGCGGGGGAGGCCGCGCGGCGGTTAGTCGCGGGAAATCGCGGGGCGCTCGATCGAACGCTCGAGCTCATTGAGCATGAAATACGACGGCCGGGAGAGGCCGCTGCGACCGATGTAGCGCGTGACGAGCGAACGCATCAGGCGAACTGACGGTATTCTCGCCGGCTCGGGTGTCGCGCTCGTGAGTGCGCGCTCACTCCAGGCCGTCGTCCTCGCCAGTTTGGTGATCCTAAGCCCCGGTTCGGCGCACGGCTTTGGGGTCGTGGGGCATGCGGTCGCAAGTGCGGTTGCTGAGACGCGCCTGTGCGTGCGCGCGCAGGAAGCCGTCGCGCATTTTGGTCGCGGCCGGTCCCTGGGGCAGCTCAGCAGCTGGGCTGACGAGATTCGCTACGTGCCAGCTTGGGAGCATTCGGCGCCATGGCACTATATGAATATTTCCGATGACGAGCCGCTCGAGCGCTATCGTACGCCCGCGGAAGGGGACGTTCTTTGGGCTATCGATGAGTTCGAACAGCGACTCGGCAACGAGGCGCTCGCGTTCGAGGATAGGGCCGACGCGCTGCGATTCCTCGTTCATTTCGTCGTCGATATTCACCAGCCGCTGCATGTCGGGCGGCAGGCTGATCGCGGCGGTAACGCGATCGGGTTTCGCATTGATGGTGAGCGAACCAATCTGCACCGGCTCTGGGACAGCGGCATCATCGCGCGCAATACGGGATCGCGGGACCGCTATATCGCGGCCGTCATGGCGCTTGCCGAGGCGAACGCCGTCGACTGGGCTGCGGCGGCTCCGCGAGAGTGGGCCGCAGAGAGCAAAGGGTTGCGCACGTTCGTCTATGACTTCGACCGCGCTCCGGGTCCGGGTTATCTCGACGAGGCCGGTCGGCTTTTGCACCAGCAGCTCGCTCGAGCCGGCGTCCGTCTTGCTGCGACGCTCAACGGTATCTTCTGCGGGTCAAGGGAGTAGCGGACAGCGCCGCCGTACGCGACAAACGCCTATTCCGTACGCAGTGCCTCGAGCGGCTCGAGGCCGGCCGCTTTGTGTGCCGGCAACAGGCCTGCGATGAGTCCGATCAGGACCGCAGTGGCCTCGGAAAGCACGACGTAGAGCGGTGAGATACGCGCAGGCATAGCGGGGAATGCGAGCGTAACCGCCGCGACGATTGCGAAGCCGACAGCTAAGCCTGCGATGCCGCCAACGCCGGCCAGCAACATGGCTTCGCCTAGGAATAACTGAGAGATGCGTGTGCGCGCTGCGCCGACGGCCCTGAGCAGACCGATCTCCTTAGTGCGCTCGCGGACAGCTATCGTCATGATGGTAAAGATCCCGACGCCGCCGACGAGCAGGGAAATGCCTCCGAGTGCTGCAACGCCGATCGTCAGGACGTCGAGTATCGAGCCGAGAACATCGAGCATCTGCTGCTGCGTCGTGATCGTGAAATCCTCGCCGCCGTGACGGGCCATGAGAATCCGCGAGATTCCGGCGACGACTTCGTCGACGGGCGCGGTTTCCTCGTAGAGGATGTCGATCTCGTGCAGGCCTTCGCGGTTGAACAACATCAAACCGCTCGCTGCGGGTATGTATACGGTATCGTCGAGATCGATGCCGAGCATGTCGCCCTTCGGTTCCATGACGCCGATCACGCGGTAGCGGTCGCCGCCGATCCTGATGCGATCGTTGAGAGGGTTGGTCGTACCGAAGAGTTCTTCGTACGCTGTTGCGCCGAGCACCGCGACGGCGCGCGGCCGATCGAGCTCATCGGGCGGAAGAAAGCTCCCCAAACGCACATTGAACTTGAATGCCTGGTCGAACTCGGGTCCGACGGAGAACACGTTCACGGTGCGCTCGCGTCCGCGCGCCTCGACGGATGCGGAGCCCGATACGGCGGGTACCGAGTGCAGTACGTACGGCGCGCGCTCGAGGGCTTCGGCATCCTCGAGGCTCAGGGGGCGGACCGAATTGAGCACGCCGGGCGAGATGCCGAACGTCGTGGCTTTGCCGGGGTTGATCGCGAGCGTACTCGTGCCGAACTGTGTGAATTGCTCGACGACATAGCGGTTGAGCCCTTCGCCGATCGAGGTCAACAGGACGACGGCCGTTACGCCGACTGCGATACCGAGCGCCGTCAGGCCGCTGCGCATGCGGTGTGAGACCACAGAGCGAAGCGTAAAGCGGGCGATGTCGCGTGCGAGCATGCTCAGCGCCCCGCGAGCGCCTGGACCGGGTCGAGGCGTGCAGCCCGGTTTGCCGGCAAGATACCGAACAGCAGACCGCTAATGACGGCGATGAAGACGGCGGCAGCCATTGCCCAGGTCGGCGCACGGAAGTCGATGGCCGGAAACAGCGTACGCATAGCGAAGGTCCCGGCGTTGCCGAGCGTCAGACCCAGCACGGCACCGAACACGGATAGATAGACAGCTTCGGTGACGAACAGCAGCAGTATCTCTGTTTGTTTTGCACCGAGTGCCTTGAGCAGTCCAATTTCCTGTGTGCGCTGACTGACTGCGACGAGCATGACGTTCATGATCAGGATACCCGCGACGAGAAGGCTGACCGCGGCGATTCCACCGAGCGCGGTCGTGATCATGCCGAAGATCGTGTCGAACGTAGAGAGCACAGCGTCCTGAGTCACGACGGTGATGTCTTCTTCGCCCTGGTGGCGCGCCGTGATGATTTCGATGATGTCGCGCTGAGCTGCCGGCATCGACTCGCGGCTGACGGCCTCTGCAAGAATGCGGAAAACACCCGCTGCGTTGAACAACGCTTGGGCGCTCGCCACCGGCAGAATTACGAGTTCATCGGTATCGAACGGCCCGGTTACGCCGGCCTGAGCAAGCACGCCAATGACGCGGCAACGTGTGTCGCCGATTCGCAACCATTCGCCGATTGGATTTGCGCCATCGAAAAATTCATGCCTGACACCGTTGCCCATGACGCAGACTGGTGAGCTGACATCCATGTCGATTTGCGGCAGGAATTGTCCGAGCTGCATGCGCCAGTGCTGGACGTCGAGCATCTCGAAGGTCGTGCCGAGCACCGTGATCTCGCGTTGGCGCTGCCGCCACGAGGCGTTGCCTGTGCCGACGACGACGGGCGCGATTTTGGTGACGCGGCTGCTTCGCAGGATCGCGGCCGCATCATCGAGCGTCAGGTCGCGCGCTGTTGCGCCGATGAGCATTCCGGCTGCGCCGCCGGCGGTCTCTGCTTTGCCGGGTAGCACGACGAGCAAATGCGTGCCGAGGGCTGCAAACTCGCCCGTGACATAGCGCCGCGCACCTTCGCCGACGGCGGTCAACAGCACGACGGCCGCGACGCCGATCGCGATCGCGAGCAGCAGCATCGACGTTCTGAGCGGGTAACGCCGGATTGATTGAAATGCCAGCCGGCTCGTGTCGTTCGCGCGCATTACTGCAGACCCGTGCGCTCGTCGCCGACGATTCTGCCGTCATGCATGACGAGATGCCGCCGCGCACGGCCGCCGATATCGGGGTCGTGCGTGACTACGAGCAGGCTGATGCCGTCGCGGTTGAGCTGTTCGATGATTTCTATGACCTCGTCGCCCGACTTGGAGTCGAGGTTACCTGTCGGCTCGTCTGCGAGCAGCACGCCGGGTCTCATGACGATCGCACGGCCGATCGCGACGCGTTGGCGCTCGCCGCCAGATAGCTGGTCAGGCCGGTGGTCGAGCCGCGCGCTCAAGCCCACAGCGTCGAGGACTTCGCGTGCGCGCGCACGCCGTTCTTTCGGCGGCGCACCTGCAAGCACGAGTGGCAGCTCGACATTCTCGAGCGCACTGAGTCGCGGGAGGAGGTGAAACGATTGAAATATGAAACCGATGTTGCGCTGGCGCTGTTCGGCAAGCTCGCTGTCCCCAAGCGCTGACACGTCTTTGTCGGAAAGCCAGTAGGTACCCGATGTCGGGCGATCGAGCAGGCCGAGCAGATTCAATAGAGTCGACTTGCCGGAGCCCGATGGCCCCATGACGGAGATGTATTCACCTGCCTGAATCACGAGATCGACGTGATCGAGCGCGTGGACGACTTGATCGCCGACCTGAAAGTCCCGGCAGACTTGCTCCAGGCGCATCATGGGTCGTGGTTGGCCAAGGCTAACGAACCTATCTATTCCGGCTCGGCTAACGCACCGTCGGCGACGCCCTCTCTGTCGACTGAGCTTACGACGAGCTCGCCCTCGTCGAGACCGTCTAACACCTGCGTGTACTCCCAATTGGCAACACCGATCTCGATCATGCGGTGCTCGATACGTCCGCTGTCGGCGTCATAGACAAAGATCTCATTGCCGTTGATGATGACCGCCGTCGGTATGCGCAGCACGTTCTCCTCACGCGCGAGCAAGACCTCGACGTCCGCGCTGTAGCCAGGCAGCAGGGCGCTCTTGTCGGGATCATTGATCTCGGCTTCGATCTCGACCGTGCGCGCCTGTCGCTCGACGTCGAGGACGTACGGCGCGACACGCCGAACGTGACCCGAGAACGTGCGGTCTGCGAACGCGTCAAGACTGATGCGCGCTGAAAGACCCGGTCTGACCAGCGGCGCGTCCACCTCGTCGATCGGTGCGCTGATATACAGGCAGTTCGAATCGATAAGGTCGACGGTCGGTGGTGTCGGGATGCCGATCGGGGACGGCGTGACGAACTCGCCGAGCTCGCCGTTGATCTCGGCGATGATGCCGGCGAACGGCGCCGTCAGGCGCGTCCTCTCGAGCGCGGCTTCTGCGACCTTAACCTGCGCGGCGCTGACTCGAGTCCCGTCGCGCGCCGCGGTGCATGCTGCCGCGCGCGCCTGAGCATTGCCGACCGCCCGTTCCGTATCCTCCTCGGAAGCCAGGCCATCCTCACGCAGGCTCATGAGCCGATCTGCCTCGCGACGTGCGACGGCCGCGATGACACAAGACTCCTCGGCGCGTGACTGGGAAGCATTCGCTTCTTCGTGAGCGAGGTCTAGCTGGGCGCGCAGATCGTCGTTCCAGAGCTCGAGCAGAAGCTGCCCCTGCTCGACCGTGTCGCCGTCGGTGACTGGCAGTAGCGCGATCTGTCCGCCGAGAGGTGGAGAGAGACCGGCGCGCCGGCACGCATCGACGGTACCTGCTCGCGTGTTGGTTACGGTCGCCGTTACGGCCCCGAGCTCGGCTGTGATGAGGCTCACGCCGACAGGCTGCGGCCGTGAAACGTACCAAACGGCAATAGCCAGGAAGGCCAGCGCGACTAACGTTACGCCGACACGTTTGACTAGTTTCGAGTGTCCGGGCGTTTGAGTATCCAACTATGTCCTCGCTACCACGCACAGTGCCGGTGTCGGTTCGAGCATGAGCCAATGGGTCTGCGATTCGCCGAACCCGAGCTCGTTCAGTATGCGCTCCAATTTTCGCGCATGGGCAAGAGCTTGTCCGGGCTTGTCTTTGCCAATTCGCGGCATGTAAGTCGTTGCTATGCAACCGCCCGGCTTCAAGAGGCTCGCGAGTCCGGCAAAGATCTGCCTGGGCTCCGGCCAAAACTGTACCACGTTCACCGAGTAGATTTTGTCGAACGTCGGCAAGGGCCGCGGCGGATCGAGTACGTCGCCGACGACGAGTTCGACCTTGCCGGCTGCAATGGCAGTTGCATTTCGGCGAGAGGCCTGCGCGTGCATGATCTCGGAGTGATCGAATCCGACGATACTGCCGTCGACAATCCGGCGGTTCGCGAGCTCGATGGCGAGGCCGGGGCCGTAGCCGACCTCGAGCACGTCGTCGTTCGGCGCGAGATCGAGCAGGTCGATCGTGAAGGCGTTGCGCTGTCGGTTGCTCGGACGGTGCGCCATGGTCCAGCCCGCCAGCCGGCCGAGCGTGCCGGTCGGCTGACGGAACTGTGCCACGAGCTCTTGTTGAAGACTCATTGATGCTCGGTCCGATGGTGCCGATGCTCGTGACGCCTCGTCGGTGCGAGCAGACGGCCCGTGACACCGACCAAGAGGGTCAGACCGAGCGCTTCCTTGAAGCGCAGCGCGTCTACCTCCAGCACGGAAACGGCAAAGCTGTTCCAGGCGAAGAGCACGATCACGGCTGCGAGCGCGAGTGCGCCGGAGGCGGCTATGAAGCCTGCGGATCGCGGGTACGAGTGGCTGAACTGTGTCAGATTGAATTTGCTCATTGCGATACTCCTTCGTCGATGTGCCGCTGCCTGATTTCTTGCCAAGCAGCGGAGTTAAAGAAATCTTCGAGCTTCCCGAGCGTGCGGGCCGTCGTCACAAGATCCTCGGGTGGGAAGTGCCGGCTGATCTCGTGAACCATGATTTCCTCGATTGCCTGTGCATTGGCAAGCCGCTCACGGCCGGCCTGCGTCAGAGCGATCAGCGGTGAGCGGCGGTGCGCTGGATTCGGCACTGTCTCGAGCCAGCCGCGGTCGACGAGCTCGTTGACGCTGACCTGAATGTGCTGACGCGAAACGGAGCGGCTGCGGGCGAGTTCCGGAACGGTTTGGTGATCCTCGCGGTCGAGGAATTCGAGCACTGCACGCTGTGGCGGCGACAGCGGCGCACCCCCCGGCACGGGCTGAAACTCGGCGCCGAGGCGCTGGAACAGGCGCCGGGTTCTCCAGAAAACGCGATACAACGGGATCTCGTACAGACTCATGGCCATACCTCCAATGACAACAAGCATGTCAGATTGACAAATAACTTGTCAATAGGACCGAAGATGGGCTAGCCCCGGCGGCGCCGGGTCTAGCCGCTTGGAGTGGACTAGGGCTTTTCTTCGAGGAAGCGCTCGGCATCGAGCGCTGCCATGCATCCCGAGCCCGCCGACGTGATCGCTTGGCGGTAGATCGGGTCGGCGACGTCGCCGGCGGCAAACACGCCCGGCACACTCGTGCCGGTTGCTGCTGCCGTATTGCCACTGTTGACGGTGATGTAGCCTTTCTCCATCTCGACCTGGCCCTCGAAGATGCCCGTATTGGGCGTGTGGCCAATGGCGATGAATACGCCGCTGACGTCGACGTCCTGCACGGTATCCGTCTGCACGTTACGAATGCGCATGCCGTTCACACCCGTCTCGTCGCCGAGCACTTCGTCGAGCACATGGAACCAGCGAATGTCGACGTTGCCGTCAGTGGCCTTGTCGAGCAATCGGTTGCTCAAGATTTTTTCCGAGCGAAACTCATCGCGTCGATGCACAACGATGACGTCGGAGGCGATGTTCGACAGATAGAGCGCTTCTTCAACTGCCGTGTTGCCGCCGCCGATAACCGCCACGCGCTGGCCTTTATAAAAGAAGCCGTCGCAGGTTGCGCACGCGGAGACGCCCCGCCCGCGATAGGTGTCCTCGGACGGTAAGCCGAGATAGCGCGCCGACGCGCCCGTCGCAATGATGAGCGCATCGCAACTGTACTCGCCATTGTCGCCTTTGAGATGAAACGGCCTTTGCGATAAATCAACGCTGTTGACTTGGTCGTAAATGAGCTGGGTGCCAAAGCGCTCGGCGTGACGTTTCATGCGCTCCATGAGCTCGGGGCCTTGCACACCGGTGTCGTCGCCGGGCCAGTTATCGACGTCCGTCGTCGTCATCATCTGGCCGCCGACCTCCACGCCTGTGATGATCACGGGATCGAGCGCTGCGCGTGCTGCGTACACGGCGGCCGTGTAGCCTGCTGGGCCGGAGCCGAGGATAATAAGACGGTGATGGATTAGTGACATAAGCGCCTCCCGGAGGCGGTATTAGAATCTATCTCTGAGATTGGTTCTAGTGAAGCGGCCAACGGCTGTCAGGCGGGTTGCTTCGAAGGGCCGATTTCGGCAAGCTGCCGGTCTTTCCCGTGGGCCTTCGAACAACAGTTCCGGCCCGCGCCCTATCTAGAGGAGTCGATCAACCTATGGCGAGCAGCTACGTATTCACGTCGGAGTCGGTTTCCGAAGGTCATCCGGATAAGGTCTGCGATCAGATTTCCGATGCGGTGCTCGATGCGCTAATCGCGGACGATCCCGGCTCGCGTGTCGCCTGCGAGACGCTTGTCAAGAACAATCTCGTCGTCGTGGCCGGGGAGATCACGAGCCAGACGAAGCTCAAGGTCGAAGAGCTCGTGCGCGAGACGGTTCTCGGGATCGGTTACGACAGCGACGAGCTCGGCTTCAGTGGCCACAGCTGCGAGATCATGAACCGGCTCACCGAGCAGTCGCCTGACATCGCTCAGGGTGTCGATCGTGCCACGGACGAGGAGCAGGGCGCCGGTGATCAGGGCCTGATGTTCGGCTATGCCAGCAATGAGACAGAGGAGCTCATGCCGGCACCCATCATTTATGCGCACCGGCTCGTGCAGCGCCAGGCCGAGGTTCGAAAATCGGGGGAACTTCCATGGTTGCGACCGGATGCGAAAAGCCAGGTCACGTTTCGCTACGAGAATGATCGACCCGTTGCGGTAGAAGCCATCGTGCTGTCTACGCAGCATGATCCAGACATCTCCCAAACGGATCTCAAGGCCGCGGTCATGGATTCGATCATCACGCCGGTGATTCCAGCCGGATGGCTCGACGCTTCGACGCGATATCACATCAATCCGACGGGACGATTCGTCATTGGTGGGCCCGTCGGAGATTGCGGTCTGACGGGCCGCAAGATCATCGTCGACACCTACGGGGGTATGGCCCGCCACGGTGGCGGCGCGTTTTCTGGGAAAGATCCGTCGAAGGTCGACCGATCGGCAGCCTATGCAGCTCGCTACGTCGCGAAAAACGTCGTCGCGGCCGGGCTTGCCGATCGCTGCGAGCTGCAAGTGTCCTATGCGATCGGCGTTGCCGAGCCGACATCGGTCATGGTGCAGACCTTCGGCACCAACAAAGTACCCGAGAGCCGAATCGCTGCGCTCGTGCGTGAACATTTCGATCTGCGGCCGTTCGGTATTCTGCGCATGCTCGATTTGCTGCGGCCGATCTACAAGCGCACAGCAGCTTATGGGCATTTCGGCCGGCTCGACGCGGACCTGAGCTGGGAACGCACCGACAAGGCCGACGCGCTCAAGTCCGACGCTGCCGCCTAGCCCGCATTATTCTTTTCAGTTCGGAGAACTCCGATGTCAGCCCTGATCTGTGGCTCGATCGCCTATGACAACATCATGGTGTTCCCGGATTCATTCAAGAATCACATCCTCCCGGAGCAGATCCATATTCTCAACGTAGCGTTTCTCGTTCCCGAGATGCGCCGCGAGTTCGGCGGTTGTGCGCTCAACATTGCCTACAATCTCAAGCTGCTCGGTGAGGAACCGCTACCAATGGGAACGGCAGGGGCGGATTTTGGGCCGTATGGCGAGTGGCTCGAGCGCTGGTCGATTCGCCAGGACCACATTCGCGTGCTCGATGATGTCTATACGGCGCAGGCATTCATCACGACCGATCTCGATGACAATCAGATAACCGCGTTTCATCCTGGCGCGATGAATTGCTCTCATATGAATCAGACGAGCGCCGCGGCGGACGCGAGCATTGCGATGATCTCTCCCGACGGCCGCGACGGCATGGTCGCGCACGCGGCAGAACTCGCCGCGTCCGGGGTGCCATTCGTATTCGACCCGGGTCAGGGATTGCCGGTGTTCGATGGAGATG
>JAOTTJ010000325.1 GCA_029864465.1 Gammaproteobacteria bacterium
ATCATTACGTTCGCCATTTCGAGTATCGACCTTCTGAATGGACCGCCTTCGCGCGATTCCCGCGCTGGATGTGGCGCAATGACGAGACCCGGACGTTCGTGGACTGGTTGCGAGAACACAATCGCCATATCGGAAATGATCGGCGGGTGGCATTTTATGGGCTCGATCTGTATAGCCTGTATAGCTCGGTGCGTGAGGTGCTGAGGTATTTGGACGAAATCGATCCAGACACGGCCAAGATCGCGCGCGAGAGATACGGATGCCTGACGCCCTGGCAGTCGGATCCGGCGACCTATGGGCGTGCAGCCCTGACCGGCCGTTACCGCAGTTGCGAGACGGAAGTGGTGGGTATGCTCCTGGAGTTGTCACGCAAGCGCCAGGCCTATGCCGAGCACGACGGCGAACGATTCCTGGATGCCTTGCAAAATGCGCGTTTGGTCGCTAACGCGGAGCGCTACTATCGGATCATGTACTACGGCTCACGCGCCTCGTGGAATTTACGCGACCAATACATGTTCGAGACGTTGAAGAACTTGCTTGACTCTCACGGCCGGGACAGCCGGGCTGTCGTGTGGGCGCATAACTCACATATCGGGAATGCCGCGATGACCGAGATGTCTGCGCGCGGTGAATTCAACATCGGCCAGTTGTGCCGAGACGAATTCGGTGATCGAACGTACTCAATCGGGTTCGGCACCCACGCAGGTACTGTGGCCGCGGCGTCGGATTGGGACGGGCCGATGGAGATAAAGCAGATCAATCCCTCCCTAGAAGGCAGCTACGAAAGGCTGTTTCATGAGACGGGCCTGTCGCGGCTGCTACTGAGCCTGCGTCGGCACGCGGCAGACGACGTTATGAATATCCTGTCGACCGAGCGCCTCGAACGGGCAATTGGGGTCATCTACCGACCGGAGACAGAGGTCGCCAGCCATTATTTTCAAGCGGTGTTATCGCAGCAGTTTGATGAGTACATTTGGTTCGACGAGACTTCAGCTGTGCGAGCGTTCGAGACGGGCGAGCTGGAAGGTGTCCCGGACACTTATCCGTTCGGTGTTTGAGCGCTGGGCGAGTATCAGGCGGCTTCGCGAGCGAACGTGCCGCCGCCGACTAATGCGTGGGGTTCGACTGAATACCGAGCCAACACCCTACAAAACAGGTGTCCAAGTCGTTCGCAACCTGTGGGTGGCGAATTGGTAACTTTCAGTGATCACATCGCTGTTAACGTTCTTAATAGCGGCTCTCTGGTTGCTCGTAAGGTATCTGCTGTACTTAGATGGCCGGTCTAATCGGGCAGGAAACGGACGCTCCAGCCTGTGGGAAATAATTGCCCGTATCTAATGAAAACAACCCCTTAAATGACCGTATCTCATGCTCTTATCCCACAATCTGTTGGTGAAAAATGTAGAAAGTACAACGAGTTGAAGCGATTCGGCCGCCAGTCTCCTAAGCGGAAAGTTCCAGGTTCGAATCCTGGTCGGGCACCACGCTAAGCACAGCTCCGGTTCGTTCTAAGATTATCTTTTCCGTCAGCTGCTTGCGCTTTCGGGCTTGCCGCCAAATCATTCGACGGCCACAACCATGCGTTCTTTATGCTCGGCGGTATTCCTCGTAGCGGTGGATGGTTTCCCGAACGCCATCCTTGGATACCAGGCAACCGATTAGCCAATCGGACTACGTCGCATGTTCCTTGCGGTACTGCGAAGCTTCCTCCCAAACCCTTTCGACAGACGGTCGACTACGAAGTTTTTGGACGTATTCGCAGACACGAGGATATTTGTCGTAGGGCCAGAGCGTTTGGGCTGCTAACAGCGCGGGCGCAGCGGCGCAGTCTGACATCGCAAACTCTTCGCCGTTCGCCCAAGTCTGGTGACGCACTTCGAAGTCCAGAAACTCATATACGGCGGTCAGTCGCGACTTCGCGCGGTCGATGAGTATCGCGCTCGAGGACTTAGGGCCAGAGTTCATGAGTACCGAGACGGAATCGGTCAGATAAAGATCGAAGTACCGATCCTTGTAGCGCGTCTTTCTGGCGATGTCGGGATCTTCCGACACGAGCCGCCCTCGGCCCAGCGAGTCCAAGTATTCGATGATGTTCGTTGATTCTGGAATCATGGGTCCATGATTGAGCAGTACGAGTGGCAGCGTTCCCATCGCGTAGAGTTTCGTAAACTCGAGTCGCTCCGTGTCGTTGTCAAGATCGACGATCGTGCGTGTGAAGTTGAGGTTCTTCTCGTAGATGGCAATGAGCACTTTCTGCGAGGCAAGGGAAAGAGGGTGGTATAACAGCTCGAAGTGGGATCGAGTCCGCTCATACTCGTCGCTTTCTGCTCGTTCCGACCCTTCGTGTTGCGCGAGCGCTGCAGCTGCCTGGGGCTCCTTTTCGAAGGGCCCGAACCAGTTGTATTGCTCGTCGTGCCAATACCAACCGCCCGGAAAGGGCTGTTCCGCAGCCATCGTCGCGTACCACTGCGACTGCCAGTATTTGGGGTTGCTCATTTGTTACTCATGATGACGCGGGTAATCAATGTACCACGGACATGTTCGTGGCAGCGGAGGAATCAATCGTTAGCCGAAGATTCGCGGCTTGCCGAGATTATTGGGATCCCGCACGCCTCTGTTCAATTCCGCCCATGCTCCTTCGCGTGACGTGCGACATCTTCGTGCGTTGCGAACCAGACGCCAGGCCGTGAGCGCATGTACTGAATAAGCTCTTCGAGCATTGATATGCGCGAGCGGTGGCCGATGATTTGCGGATGCATCGTGAGCAGGAATAGGCCGCCTTCGTCATAGGCCATATCGAACTCGCGCTGCCAGATCTCGAGCACGCCGCTCGGCGGGGTATAGGGACGGATGTCTGCGGCGCGATTCATGCCGAAGTAGGGATAGTCGTCGAGTATCCACTCCACGGGCAGTTCGACGACGCCCGTAGGCCGGCCGTTCGCGACGAGCTCGTACGGCACATCGTCTGCCATGAGGCTGCTGTCGTAGAGAAGGCCTTGTTCCGCGATGAGCTCCGCCGTGTTGTGGCTGTATTCCCACGACCCCGTGCGGATGCCGACGGGCCGGCGGCCGGATAATTCCTCGAGGGTGTCGAGCGAGCGCTGCATGAGCATTCGTTCGTCATCGCGTTCGAGCTCTGCCGTGTGCTCGTGGATCCAGCCGTGGATGCCGATCTCGTGCCCGGCTGCGGCCACGGCTCTAACCTCATCTGCGTAGACCAGGGCGCTGACGGCCGGAATGAAGAACGTCGACGGCACGTCGTAGCGATCGAGCAGGTCGAGAATTCGCGGCACGCCTGCACGCGGACCGTACTGGCCGACGGACAATCGCGACGGTGACGTGTTGCCGTTGCGCAGCAGCAGCGTCTCGGCGTCCATGTCGAAAGACAGTGCGACGGCGACTCGGGCGCCGTCGGGCCAGGATTCCGGCAGCAGCCGATCGCCGGCGCGCACCCGTTCGACGGCCTCACGCCACTGTGACTCAGACCATTGCCACGAGGGTGCGTCGTTGGAGGCGTTTTGTGGGATGGCAGCTGGCGCCAAAGCCAGTCCGATAACGGTAACGAGGGCAAGCGACCAGAAAGTGCGCACGTTCGTGTTGCAGGGCTTGAGCGAAGCTGATTTGGAGCACAACATATTTTTCCTCAGTAGTTATTCTTCTGAACCGCCATTATGCCTCTGGCTGACGGTGTGTCCCATTTCGAGTCTGGTGTGAGGGTAGGGGCTCGCGGCG
>JAOTTJ010000326.1 GCA_029864465.1 Gammaproteobacteria bacterium
CGCAATAGATTAGAAAATGCATTCGCGGCTTCAGACGCTGAACGAATGGGATGGTCGGTAACGCCATCATGATAGACGACATCGTCAAAGTAGAATAACAGGTCAAGTGGCCGTATGAGCTCGGTGCGCTCTGGAATCAGACAGTAGGTATCGTAGGTTTCCATCAATCTACGTGACGCTTCAAGTGCAAGAGCACAAGGGCATTGGATATTGGAATGGCTAACAGGATTAGACTTGTAGGAACGATTAACCAGTGCTTGCTACCTGTGCGGTAGTCCACGACGGCAAGGACAGCAAGCATAAGTACGACCAAGATCGCTGCTACATAGCCACAAATGAGCAAGAGATGGCGCTTGCCTTGTAAGAAGAATCTCTGCGGAAGCACGAGCAATATGCCGAGGATTAGGGGCAGCAGATTGGCCATGAGTCGCTCGGAGAAAGAACGGGAGACATGACTGGACACAGGTACTAGGTCAAAAATGCCGCCGAGAGCAATTGTAAGCAGAGACAAACCCAAGAATACGCCGATCAGCCTGAGTACCGTGCAAAGGATGCGTCTGTTCATGCCGGGCTTTCGATACACTTCAGCGGCGCGGCGCGCGCACATCCGCCGCACGCGTCGAGTCAGCGCTCTCCATCTGCCAACGACCCCATTTCGAGATTCTCATATAGGGAATCTCGGAAGCATCGCGCATATACTCCCAGAAGCGATTGTCTTTCTGTTTGTATTCTCGACCGCAAACCGGGCAACGATATCGATAAATCTTCCCGTCAGATACTTGCTCTGTGCCGATGAAGTCGTATCGCTCGGATTGGCACTTACCACATCTGCATATCGGTCGGTATGGCCGCCAAGCTATGAGTAGAAAATAGGCAATGCCAAGGAGCACCAATGGACTAAAGCCAAGAAAAAAACCTACTGTCACGCCAATAAGAATCGTCCTCCCCGTGAAATAGGCGACCGCTCCACCGACGGCAGCAGATCCCAATACGAACAATGGTAGAAACGCCCCGGATAGGCCCTTTTGTTGCCCCTCTCCACCGAGAGTTTTGGCTCCGGACCGGATCATCAGGAGCATAGATCTTGCGGAGTTGTCAGGCGCTTAGGCATTTCTTCTACGCGAAGTACTCCACCTGAGATGTGCCACATTTCGGCCGGCATTCTTTCCCTCTCGTACACGGCACGGAAAACTCCCTCGGGGTGGTCGGTTATCTCGCCGTCCTGGCTAAATGCCTCGGAAGCAATTCTAGCTACCTGCGCCCTCAGCTCATCGACGGCTGACTCTCGAACAGTACACCCGAAAAAGAGATGCCTGCTGTAGCCGCCTCCAATACTTTGGGGACACCAGGAATTCGTGTAGTGGCCCACGCCATCAGCGTCAGCACGAATGATTGCGAGAGCCATCTCAAGGCACTCCCCGTCGACCTCGAGCCAACCCGCAACGTGTGCGTACATGCCCATAATCGCCTAGACAGTGTGCCTCTCGCTGCTCGAGGCGCTGATGTCTGCGAGACCCTTATCGCTGTTTAGCGATCTGCCAGAGCCGCACGAGTGTTGCTTGTGTACGCTCAAGGTCGGTTCTCTCGTGCGGAGGTCAGCATGACGTAAGATGCCCCACTCTTTGCCAAGTTGAACGCTTCGGTGATCTAATTGAGCTTAGCAAGTACGGCGCTTCGCGGGACGGTACTGGTTCAATAATCGGGCCTGAACGTCTAAGCGATGTTTACTTTGGGCTTTCAGACCAATGACTGCTTTGAGGCGCATTCGAGACATTCCCAGATCGGCAGATCCCTCGAATGGCTACTGCTACTAACGGCCAGATGTGGGCGTGATCGCCCCATATTCATATCTCAGCTGACACGGATTTGAAACTCGGCATCGGGGGCGGCTCAGCTACCGGGATCAGTCGTCCGAGATCCGGCAACCTTTCGCGGGGAAGAGTATCTAGCTCGAGCAGGTGGTCTGCGGCAAGTCAGCAATGAGCGCCTTGGTTTCGAGAAGCGGAGCCAGTAACGGCTCGGCGGTCTCGGAAGCAACTAACGCTCTCTCAATCGTCGTCGTCGCCTCTCGCACACATCCTCGATCGGCGAGTGTCTGAGCCAGGTTGTTGAGCGCAATTGCATGACCCGGGTCCTGCCGCAGGAGAAGCCGATACGCACGTTCAGCTTCCGCCAGATCGCCTCGCGCGTATTGCGCATTACCCAAGCCGAGCAAAGCTAGCCCAGTCGCCGGCCAGTGCCGACTCGCAGTCTCGTAGGCCCGAACCGCCGAATCATAATTGCCAATCGATTCGAGAGCCGCAACGGCTCTGAGGTAGCGTCCTTCGTCGGCCACAGCGGGTAGTTTGTCAGGGGGAAGCACCACCAATCCCCAACGGTCACCCCGTTGCCAGGTCCGTAGAAATTTAGCTTCCGACATGACGTAACGTTTAATATCACCCGAACGTAACACGACGCGCCGTTCCTCCGGCAGATACCCAACGACGACCGCATAGTGCCAAATCGGCGCGAAATTGAAGCCGAGGTTTTGCAAGATTAGAACGGGGCGGCCTGCGCTGAGCTCGGCCACAAGAGAAACGAGATTCGGTTCGATCTGGTACGGGATTCGGCCATAGCCGCGCGCGGCAGCAAGGAGTTCTAACTGCAGACTGCCTTTTCGCTGTGGTATATAGACAGCGGATCGCAGTTCGTCAATACCGACTTCGACTCCAGACTGATTCAGGATTGTCGCCAACGCGGCGGGACCGCAGAGATAGTCCGTTTGTGGAAAGAACGGAGTACCTCTTAGCTCCACAGCTTCTACAGGTAAGTCGACCGGACTGCGATGCAGCGAATCGCCACTCGTCGCACAGCCGCAGAGGAGCAATGCCGCTGACAGGGGCAAAAAGCTGTCTTTGAGGGCACCCAAGGCTACTACTTCAGAACGCAGTAAACAGATCAGTCACATCCAACAGCTCAAGGATCACCAATACAATTGCTACAATTCCGATTACTCCGACAATACCACCGCCCGCAGGTAGCTCATCGAGCTGTTGCTCCAGCAGCTGGAGCTCGGAAGCCGTCATCTTCTCGACTCGAGCGGTTGCATCATCTGGACTGACGCCGAGATCAACTAGTGCGTTGCGAACCTCCTCGCGCGCGAGCACGCTGTTGATGTTCGCTATCTGGTCTGCTCTGTCATCGAACTCGATTGCAGCTTGAGTGTCGATCACAGCTGCCTGTAAAACTTGGGGCGCAGGCAGCAACGTCAGAGCAGCCAAAAAGAGAATTAGCCCACGTCTCCATGATATTGAGAACATCTCGACCTCCTTGACCAGCGCCAAGCTTCGCCGGTCCTAGTGACCGGGTTGACGCACGTATAGACGATGTCAGACGCTACTCCGGCATGGTCGTCTACGACGTGAGGAAGCTCACATATCTGGTGAATTACCCTGAACTCAGGACGCTGGTACCCGGGCGGCGGTCGTTAATACCCCTCATCGGGCTCCGGATCTGCGTCAGACGAATGCCAGCCTTCAGCCATCTTTTGCCGCCGACTCGATCCCGAGAATAAATCATTGGAATGGCGGCTCTTAGCTCGTTTCTCAACGTTCCGCGATGTTATTTCTTCGGCCTGCGAAGGTACGATCGGTTTGGAGGAGGATCGAGACACTCATTTCGGCAACGCTAACGGTTTTCGTTACGGGGAAGAACGGCCAATGGCTGTCCTTGGGATT
>JAOTTJ010000050.1 GCA_029864465.1 Gammaproteobacteria bacterium
AGTGCCGTCATTCCGCCCATCGACGGGCCGACGACCGCGTGAAGTCGCTCAATCCCCAGATGACGGACGACTTCCCATCCGCCGCGCGCTACGTCTTCGAGTGAAAGCACGGGAAACGCCAGCCGGTACGGCTCGCCGGTCGCTGGATCCAATGAAGCCGGCCCCGTCGAGCCAAAACAGCTGCCGAGGGAATTCACGCAGATCACGAAGAAGCGCCGCGTGTCGAGGGGGCGGCCGGGCCCGAGCATTTCCTCCCACCAACCCGGCGATGGGTCCTCGACGGACGAGGCAGCATGGGCGGATGGCGACAGGCCCGTGAAAATCAGGATCGCGTTGTCGCCCCGCGCATTTAGCTCGCCCCAGGTCTCATAAGCGATCGTCGGCCGGACGAGCGTGCCGCCCCGATACATCGGGAAGTCCTTGTCTATAATCAAAGTCTTGCGCGCGTTGCCCATCGAGCTCGAGCTCCTGCTTCGATGGCGCCCAGTGTAAACCGCCGAGTGCGTGCCTTAGTAACATTTGGTTATGAGAAAATCGCCGCGGCGCGCGCGGGCGTCAGCGCGATGCAAAGTGGGGTCAGGATTATCAGCAGGGCTGCGTCAACGGCCGTGGCGCATGACGCGCTGGCGGCGCTTGAGTTGACGGCGCGTGAGCACGTTGCGCCGGCCGGCGAACGGGTTCTCGCCGGTACGAAACTCGAGCCTGAGCGGCGCTCCCTCGAGGCCGAGAACATCGCGAAACGTGTTTGTCAGATAGCGACGGTAGTGAGCTGGAATACGCTCCGTTCGCCCGCCATGGATCACGATGACCGGGGGGTGGCGCCCACCCTGGTGCGCATAGCGCAATCGCAGCCGCCGGCCCGCGACAACAGGCGGTGGATGCGCCGTGATGGCGCGATCGAGAATTTCATTGAGACGCGGCGTCGGGAATGCTCTCCCAGCCGCACGATACGCGGCCAATGCGGCTTCGAGCAGTGTGTCGATACCGCTACCGTGCAACGCTGAGATGAAATTCACGCGCACAAACGAGACAAACTGTAGCTTCCGCTCGATCTGGGCCTCGACCTCGCGCCGCTGCGTTTGCGGGAGGTGATCCCATTTATTGACACCAATAGTCAACGCGCGGCCACGTTCGACGACGAGCCCGAGCAGGTGCAGATCCTGGTCGGTGACTCCCTCGCGCGCATCGAGAAGCACGACGACGACCCCAGCCTCTTCGATCGCCCTGAGGCTCTGCACCACGCTGAATTTCTCAACCGTTTCACTGACTTTGGCGCGACGGCGGATCCCGGCCGTATCGATGAGCACGAAGCGCTCCCCGGCACGCTCGCACGGAACGTGCACGCTGTCTCGCGTCGTCCCTGGGGCAGCAGACGTGACCATACGCTCCGCGCCGATTAGACGGTTGATGAGCGTCGACTTGCCGACGTTCGGTCGCCCGACGACGGCAACGCCCGGACCGGCATCCTCACCGAGCTCGGGAGGTTGATCGATTGATTTAGGCAAAGCCTCGAGTACGGCGCCGGTGAGTACGTTGAGACGCCGGCCGTGCAGCGCGGCGATACTGACGGGCGCGCCGAGCCCGAGCGCGTGAAACTCAGCCTCGGCAATCTCCGGTGCAACACCCTCGGCCTTGTTCACGGCGACGATGACGGGCTTGTCAGCGCCGCGCAGTTCCTCGGCTATACGCGAGTCGTCACCCGTGAGTCCATCGGCATGATCCACGACAAATACGATAACGTCGGTCTCGGCGATTGCCAGCTCCGTCTGGCGCTCGGCAAGCTGCCCGAGCTCGGTCTCATCCCCGCCGAGACCCCCGGTATCCACGACGAGAAACCGCTGGCCCGCGGCCTCGGCAAAACCGTAGCGCCGGTCTCGTGTTAGCCCAGGGAAATCCGCGACGAGCGCATCACGTGAACGGGTCAGCTGATTGAAAAGCGTAGATTTACCGACATTTGGCCGACCGACGAGCGCAACTGCGGGGAGCATAATGCACCCTAGGCATCTGCCTAGCTATCTTCCTCGGCGATAGTGAAAGCAGCAAGGGTTCCATCTTCACCTTGCGCGTAGAGCATCGCTCCGACCACAAGCGGTGCCGATGTGATCCGCCGCGAGCCAACGCGTTCGCGTGCGAGGAAGCTGCCGTCCTGCGCGTCCAGCCAGTGTAGATACCCTTCGAGGTCGCCGACGACGACCGTGCCTCGGTAAAACGTTGGCCGTGAGATGTCCCGTAGTCGCAGCTCGGGCTGGGTCCAGCGTCGCGTGCCGCTTTGGCGATCGAGCGCGACAACCTGACTGAGGTCATCGGCGACGTAAACGTCGGCAAAGCCGGCGCCGAGCCCTGCGTAGCTCGACATTTCTTGCTGCCATATCAGCAAGCCCGTCTCCAGCCCGACCGCAACGGCCCGGCCGTTGTAGCCGACGGCGTAGACGTCGTTGCCGACGATCGCCAAGCCCGCGCTGATATCGACGATACGATCGAGTTCCGTGCGCCCGGCGGGGGCAGTCAGTGGCGCCTCCCAGCGGGTCTCACCCGTAGCGACTTCATAAGCGCCGAGCCGCCCGTTGTCGAATCCGGCTACGACGGTCGTCCCCGAGATCACTGGCGCGGTATTGCCACGCACGGTCAGTGCCGGCACAGCGTGCTCAACGGTCCAGCGTAAGCGGCCGTCGAGCACCGAGTATCCGCGCAAACGCCCGTCGACCGTACTTAGAACGACGACATCACCGCCGATGGCCGGCGATGCAAGCACCTCACCGCCAACCTGCAGGCGCCAACGCTCCTCACCGGTTTCAGCGTCCAACGTGATCAGATCACCGTCGTTCGTGCCGAAAGCCAGCACACCACCGCCGAAGCCCGGTCCCGCCGCGAGCGGCAGCTGCGTGCGGGTCGCCCAAAGACGCCGGCCTGTCTCGGCATCGAATGCCGCGGCCTGACCGTCATGTGCGCCCGCGTAAATTCGCGTGCCGTCCGTCGCAGGCGCAAGCGCCAGACGCAAGGCGTCGGCCGCGCCGCCGACGCGGGCACTCCAAACGCGGTCGATTTCTAGGCGAGGCTCGAACTCGACGAGCTCGGCCGGCGGCTCGATCGGATCCTCGCCTCCGCCGCCAAACATTCCGCAACCTGACGCGGTTGCGAGAAAGGCTGCGAGGCAAAGCGCAAGACGTAGCCTCACGCACCCTCCCCCGCGCCTGGCTCGACAGCAGGCTCGGCCTCGGGCTGCGGTAGCGCATCCGCGATCGCAGCGACGGGAAGATCGTCGATCTTCATCTGCAGTACATTGCGATCGAGGACCTCGGTGAACTCGGCGTTGTACGCTTCCATGTAGGCAGTCCGCGCGCGGTCGACTTCACCCTGAGCCAGATACACATCGCCGCGCAACTCGCTGAAGCGCCCAGAGAAGCGACTCGGCTCCAAGTCCTCTAATAGCGTCAACACCTCATCGTAGCGCTCCATGTGCAGTAACAGTCGCGCAAGCCGCTGACGAACGACGAGCGCAAGCTCTGCATCGTCGGTATCCTCGAGCACGAAGCGCAGCTCATCAACGGCGGCCTCAGGCTGCTGCTGGTCGAGTCGTAGTGAGGCCATCAACAAGGCGGCCTGATCCGCGTATGGGCTCGAGGCATACTCAGCCCGGATCTCGGCCAACAGCTCCGTCGCCCGCACGTCAGCGCGATCCGCTACGGCAGCGAAGAGCTCATCGTAGAGAGCCGACGCGATCTCCACGCGCTGCTGCTGGTAGCTCTGGTAGCGTGTCCAGCCGAACAACAGCGCGCCGCCGAGCACGGCGCCGCCGATGAGGTACCAACCGTACTCCTTCCACCAGTCGCGGATCTGCTCCAATTGCTCTTTTTCGGAAAGAAATTCGTCCACACGAGCCTCCCGGCTATCTTCCGGCCGCCTATCTTAAGCTTATTGTGTCGCTTCGCGGAGCAACGCCGCGGCGAGCTCCTCGAATTTCACGATCGTCTGCGGTGCGTCGCTGCGTAGCGGCTTGACGCTCACGCAGCCCGAGCTGAGCTCGTCCTCGCCGATGATCAGTGCGAGCCTCGCACCGCTGCGGTCTGCGCGGCGCAGCTGCGCCTTGAAGCCGCCGGCCGTACAGTCCATCGCGAGCCTGAGTGCTGGCAGATCCGTGCGCAGCGTCTCGGCTACCGCAAATGCCCGACGTCGCGCCTCATCACCCGCCGTGACGAGATAGGCGTCGGGGAGCTGCTCGGGAATCTCGGCGCCTTCGGCGTCCAATAGCTCCACGACTCGCTCAAAGCCCAGAGCCCAACCGCTCGCCGGCGTGTCACGGCCGCCCAGCTGGGCAATCAAGCCATCGTAACGCCCACCGGAGCAAATCGCCCCCTGCGCACCTAGACGGTCGGTCACCCACTCGAAGACGGTGCGAGTGTAATAGTCGAGACCCCGCACGAGCCGTGGATTGAGCACGAATTCAATCCCGACGTCGTCGAGTAGCTGCTTGACCTGCTCGAAATGCGCCTGCGACTCCACGTCGAGGAAATCAGCTAGCAATGGTGCGCCGGCGATTATCTCGGCAAGCTCCGGATTCTTGCTGTCGAGGATGCGCAGCGGATTCGTCTCCAGCCGCCGGAGACTATCGGCGTCCAAAACGTCCCGATGTGCGCAGAGATAACTGACGAGCGCCTCTCGATACCGGGCACGGGATTGCGGCGTGCCGAGCGAGTTGAGCTCGAGTGCCGGGCTCTCGAGCCCGAGCGCACGCCAGAGCCGCGCGGAGATTGCAATGAGCTCGGCGTCGATCTCGGGCCCCGCGAAACCGACGGCCTCTACGCTGAGCTGATGAAATTGTCGGTATCGTGCCTTCTGCGGTTTTTCGTGGCGAAACATCGGACCGCTGCACCACATTCGCTGTTGCTGATTGTGAAACAGGCCGTGACTCAAACCCGCCCGGACCATGCCCGCCGTCGCCTCCGGTCGCAGCGTTAGGCTATCGCCGTTGCGGTCCTCGAACGTGTACATTTCCTTCTCGACGATGTCGGTCGCCTCACCGATCGATCGTTTGAAAAGCTCGGTACGCTCTACGGCCGGCGTGCGAATCCGCGTGTAGCCATAACCATCCAGCAGGTCACTCGCGCTCGATTCCACGAAGGCCCACGCGGCCGCGTCGCCGGGAAGCACGTCGTTCATGCCGCGTACCGGCTGGATGAGCTCCGCCATGGATTCAGACCCCCGAGTCGGCGATGACGAAGCGCGCAAGGTTGCCCTGGCGGCTGCCAGCCGGCACGGGGTAGCTTTCGCCGTTGACGGTCAGCTCTACGCCGCTCGCGTTACCGAAAAATATCGAGATCGGCAGTCGCGCGCCGAAGCGGGAACGAGCACCGGCGCTACCGAGACCATAAAAGAGCCTCTCACCACGAGCGTCGGAAATCTCCGTCCAGCAGTCCTCCAGAAAACCAACTTCGACCTGCACGGTGACGCCGGGCGCGGGGTCCTCGGGCACGGCTGCTGCCGGCCCGACCGCGGTTTGCTCGACCGTGGGGCCGACGAGATCCGGATCGATCTCGGGCTCCGCGACGACCCCGGGCGTGAGCACCATGGCCGGTGCAACAGCGTCCTCCACGGATGTCTCGATAGGCGGCTCCGATAGCAGCGCCCCGGCACTTTCGACGGGCACAGGCTCGGCCGAGGGACGCGACAGCCACCAGGCGACGAGGCCACCGATCAACAGCACCAGCACGACACCTGCCGCAATCCAGTGACGAATCTGATCCTCATCACGCAGGCGAATCGGCCTGATTTGCATGACGGGTACTTCACCTACGTCGACCTGGCGGTAGTATTGGGCGAGCAGGTCGCCCTCATCCAGGCCGAGCAACCCACCGTACTGCTTGAGATAGCCCTTGGTAAAAACCGGCGCCGGGAACTCATCCAAACGGTCTTCCTCGAGCGCGGTGAGGAATTTGAGCTCGATGCGCAATTCGGCAGCGATCTGCGTAAGCGTTAGAGGGTGTGCCTCGCGCGCTGCCCGAAGACGTTGGCCGATGCTTAGCTCATCGTCCGAGGTCTCGGACGATGCAGGTTGGAGATCATCTCGACTCATTGATCTCTAGCGCCTCGAGCCGCGCCACTTCTGCCGAGTTCGGAAAGCCGCTTCTGAGCTGCTCCGCACATCGCTGCGCGGCGGCATCCGCGCCGAGCCGCCGCTCGACCTGCACGCAGATCAGCAAGACGGCCGGGTTGCTCGCGGTCGACGCAAGATAGCGTTGCGTGAACGCTCGTGAGGACAGGTAGTCCTCAGTCCGAAAAGTCAGATCGGCCATGTGGTACAGCGCATCGGCGGCGACCGCGTCGCGTTCGAGCGCCTCACGAAAGTAACGCTCGGCATCCGCGAGATCACCGGCCGTGCGTGCGCAGACGCCCGCATTCGTGAGCGCAACGGCGGGCGTCCCGTAGCTGCTGCTATCGGCAGCTCGGCGGAAAAACCGCTCGGCCTCCTGCCAGCGATCGGCGCGGCAGAGAAACACCGCGTAGCTATTCGCCGCAGACCCGTCGTTAGGCGCGAGCTGGGTCGCACGCGCGTAGTGCTCTTCAGCCGCCTCGGGCTCGTCGAGCTGCTCGTAGACGAGCGCGATCGAACTGTGCGCAGACGCGAGCCGCGGGTTGAACTCGAGCGCCTCCCGCAGGCTACTCAACGCGAGATCCGGCCGCCCCTGGCGCATATAGGCGACGCCGAGGTCGAGATTGCGCAAAGCCGCTTGCTCGGGTTGCACGGGGTTGACCGAGGGCGTCGTCGTGACGCAGCCCTGAATGAGACTCAGAGCGAGAAGGACAACACTGATTCGCATGGCTAGGCCCATCAATTGGTGACTCTCGTTAGTTTAGCGCCTAAACGCGACAGCGTACGGTCCTTGACCTGCCCGGCAAGCTGGCCGCAGGCCGCAGCGATATCGTCTCCCCGGGTCTTACGTATCGTGGCGAAGACGCCGGCCGCCCTCAATGCGTTACAGAATTCATCGATCTTCGCGCTCGATGAGCACTCGTAGCGCGTCCCTGGAAACGCGTTGAAGGGAATTAAATTCACTTTCGCGGGCCTACCCCGGAGCAGGTGCCCGAGCGCTCGCGCGTGCGACACATCGTCGTTTACATCACGCAGCATCGCATACTCGAACGTGACCTGCCGCGAAGCGAGACAGTCGGCATATTGCCAGCATGCTTCGAGCAATTCCGCGATCGGATGACGCCTGTTTATCGGAACGAGCTCGTCGCGCAGCGAATCGTGCGGTGCATGCAACGACACCGCGAGCGCGACGTTGCAGTCCTCGGACAGCCTGCGAATCTGTGGCACGAGGCCGGCCGTGCTGATCGTGACGCGACGCCGCGAAAGACCAAACGCGCAGTCGTCGATAAGCAACTTGACCACGGGGATTACGTTTCGATAATTTGCGAGTGGTTCTCCCATGCCCATGAACACGATGTTCGTCAGGGGCGTGTCGGCCCCGAGCGCGCGCCGGGCGATCAAGACCTGACCAAGAATTTCTGCGGCCGTGAGATTCCGGTTGAAGCCCTGCTTGCCGGTCGCGCAGAACGAGCAATCCATTGCACAACCCGCCTGCGAGGAAATACATAACGTCGAACGGCCCGGTTCGGGAATAAAAACCGACTCGACCGCCTGTCCCGCACCGACATCGATGAGCCACTTGCGGGTCCCGTCTACCGAGCGTTCTTCGCGAATGACATCGGGCAGCGCGAGCGAAGCGATAAGCTCGAGCCGCTCGCGCAGTCGCAAGCTGATATCGGTCATCCGGCGAAAATCCAGCACGTCGCGCTGATACAACCAACCGAGCAGCTGCCGCGCACGGTAAGGCCGTTCGTCCAGACTGCCGAAGAAGTCCTCTAGATCCCGTCCAGCGAGCCCGATCAAATTGAGCTTACCGGGATCTGTACGAGCCGCGCTTAGCGTGTTCTCGGGCAAATCTCCGCTCCCGCGAAAAAGAACGCGATCTCCTGTGCAGCTGTGTCCGGACCGTCGGACCCATGCACGATGTTCTCCTCTATCGAGTCGGCAAAGTCGGCGCGGATCGTGCCCGCGGCCGCCTGCTTCGGATCGGTCGCGCCCATGAGTTCACGATTCCTGCTGATCGCATCCTCACCCTCCAATACCTGTACGACGACCGGCCCCGATGTCATGTATTTGACGAGATCGGGATAAAACGGCCGCTCTTTGTGCACGGCGTAAAACTGCTCTGCCTGATCCTGCCGAAGCCTCAGCATTTTCGCCGCCACGATCTGGAGACCGGCACCCTCGAAGCGGCGATAGATCTCGCCGATTAGGTTCTTCTGCACGCCGTCCGGCTTCACGATCGAAAAAGTGCGCTCTGTTGCCATCATTAACCCTTTTACAGTGGATACACGAATTCGTGTGCTCACACGCTGAAGCTCTCGCCACAGCCGCATTCGCCCTTTACATTCGGATTGCGGAATTTGAATGCCTCGTTGAGGCCCTGCTTAACGAAATCGACCTCCGTTCCGTCGATGAGCTCGAGGCTCTTGCGGTCTACGATGACCTTGACGCCCTGCTGATCGAAGATCTCATCGTCGGCATCGACAGAGTCCGCATAATCGATAATGTAGGCATAGCCGTTGCAGCCGGTCTTCTTGATACCGACTCTGAGCCCCAAGCCGTGTCCGCGCTGCTCCAAGAACGTGCGCACGCGCTCAGCCGCGTTGTGTGTCAGTGAAACCATCTTTTCGTTCCAGTCGAAGGCTCCTGCCTTGCGAAGATCGATCGCGTCATGCGGCGACTTCAGTCGCGCAAGCTACGAGCGCGTTCTCGATCACGAGCAGCTTGCCGAACTTCTCGGTCGGCACGTCGAGGACATCCCGCACCGCGCGCGTGTCCGGCTCGGCGAGCGCGCCGCTCGGGCACCCTTCCAGCCGCTCGGCGTGCCAATCTGCTGCCGCGACGAAATGCGGACACCCGTATGCCTCAAACCTGACCGCGCCGATCGTGCCGTCGTGCAGTTGGACCTGAAACCGCACCCAGACGTTCAGACTGCGATCCTCGGCATCACCCATGACGAACGGCGATGCCGGGTCGGGCATGAGTCCGGCGCGTTCCGGTAACTTCAGGCGCCGCTTGACCTCGGGGCTGTATTCCATTGCCAACTCAGCAGTTTAGCGTAAAGCGGGGCTGGGCAGTATCAGCTCCGGCACCATGCGGGGGCGCTCACCGATAGCCCGCGCAGCCGGTTCGCCTCAGCCGTGATGCGCCCGACGACGTAGTCGATCTCCTCAACCGTCGTGTAGCGCCCGAGGCTCAAGCGTAGTGTGCTCTCCGCCAGCGCGTCACTGAGCCCCATTGCGCTGAGCACGTGGGAGGATTCTGGCGTTTCAGCGTTGCACGCCGATCCTGCCGAGACCGCGATTTCCGCGATTGCGAGCCTGAGGCTCTCTCCATTGACGCCGGGGAACGTGATGTTGAGAACGTGTGGCGAGCAGCGCTCAGCGTGTCCGTTACGCCGCGCGCCGTCGATGCCGGACAGACCCGCCCACAAGCGTTCCTTTAGCGCAGCAAGCCGAGGGGCCTCGACGGCCGGGTCGGCGATTTCGTAGGCTCGGCCCATCCCAACGATCTGATGGACGGGCAGCGTGCCCGGCCGCAGCGCCCGCTCCTGCTCACCACCGAACATCAGCGGAACGAGCGGCACACCGGGGCGCACATATAGCGCACCCACACCTTTCGGGCCGTAGACCTTGTGCGCCGTCAGCGACAGGAGATCGACGGGCCATTCGGCGACGTTGACGCCGACTTTGCCGATGCTCTGCGCCGCATCGGCATGCAGGAGCACGCCGTGGCGCCGGCAGCGCTCCCCGAGCACGGCGAGGTCCTGGATTACACCGGTCTCGTTATTCAGATGCATGATCGACACGAGCACGGTCGCATCGGTGATTGCCGTCGCGAGCGCGTCAGGATCGATCAGACCGTCACTAGCGCAATCCAAATACGTGACTTCGAACCCTTGACGCTCGAGCGCCGCGGCGGTGTCGAGCACGGCTTTGTGCTCGGTACGCGCCGTGATGAGATGGTCGCCGCGCTCGCGGCACGCATGCATAACACCCTGCAATGCGAGGTTGTCGGATTCCGTCGCGCCGGACGTGATGATGATCGAGTCCGCGGACGCACCGATGCGCTCGGCGATCTGCGTCCTGGCTTTCTCAACACGATGCGCAGCGGCCTGGCCGAAACAGTGTGCGGACGATGGGTTCGCAAAATCGCCGTCACGGCCGAGGCACTGGGCCATGGCCTCGGCGACAGCGGGATCGACTGGGGTCGTCGCCGCGTAGTCGAGATAGACGTCTCGAGTGGTCATGACTTTGCCCTACGATCGCTCTTATCCGGGTCTGCCGCGGCGAACAGGCCGCGCAAAATATTGACCTCGGTCTGATCGAGCTGCGCGCGATTGAAGATGCGGCGCAACCTGAGCTTGAGCTGACGCGGGTGGTCCGGGTTCAAAAAGCCCGTGCGGCGCATGAGGTCCTCGAGATGGATGTGAAACGCTTCGATTTCCTCCGCCGTCGCCAGCGGCGCATCTCGCCGTTCCTCCCCGAGCCCGGCCCGCCATGTCGCAATCTCCGGATGGGCCATGAGTAGCTCGTAGCAGACCACCTGCACAGCCATCGCAAGATTCAATGAGGAATAGTCCGGGCTCGCAGGGATATGCATGAGTTCGTGACAACGCGCGAGGTGCTCGTTCGTCAGCCCCGAGTGCTCGGGGCCGAAAACGACCGCGACCGGGCCAGCCGCAGCCTGGTCCCAAAGTTTCGCTGCACAGCTACGCGCATCGATCGTCGGCCACTGAAGGCTTCTCGAACGGGCGCTGGCACCGATGACGTGCACGCAATCCGCAATCGCCTCGGTCAACGACGCGCGCACGGTTGCGCGGGCGAGAACGTCATCAGCCCCGGAGGCCCGGGCGGTTGCATCGGCGCTCGGAAACGACTTGGGCGCGACGAGCACGAGCTCGCTGAGACCCATGGTCTTCATCGCCCGCGCGCTCGCGCCGATATTGCCAGGGTGCGAGGTCTCGACCAGTACGACGCGGATGGGTATTTGGATCGATTCAGGCAACATCAGTGCAATATTTCTCCGGACCAAGCGTGTATTCTACCCGTCCCGGGCCAACCGGCCTGACAGCCTCAGAAACCTTCCGGTCGCACGATCACATGCATGCAATGGTCAATGTCGCGGTAAAAGCCGCACGCCGGGCGGGCGACGTCATGATCCGTCAGCTCAATCAGCTTCACAGGCTCGAGGTTACGGACAAGGGTCGAAACGAGTTCGTGACGGAGGTCGATCATCGCGCTGAACAAGCCATAGTCGAGGTCATCCACGAGTACTACCCCGACCACGCGATACTCGCTGAGGAACGTGGCCGGCAGGGCACTCACGACTTCGAATGGATCATCGATCCCCTCGACGGCACGACGAACTTCATTCACGGCTTCCCCATCTTCGCCGTCTCGATCGCCGTGCGGCACAAAGATCAGCTCGAGCATGGCGTCGTCTACGACCCATTGCGTCAAGAGATCTTCACGGCCACGCGCGGCCAGGGCGCACAGCTCGACGGCCGGCGCATTCGCGTGAGCCAGCGCCTCCGGCTCAGCGAGTCACTGATCGCGACGGGTTTTCCGTATCGGCACGGCACGGATGACGTCGACGGCTATCTCGAGATGCTCAAGGCCGTTATGGGCGAGAGTGCGGGCATCCGGCGCCCCGGCTCGGCTGCGCTGGACCTCTGTTATCTGGCCGCGGGCCGCGTCGACGGTTTCTGGGAGCTTGGCCTGAACATCTGGGACATCGCCGCCGGCGCGCTGATGATCCGCGAGGCCGGCGGTCGCATCAGTGACTTCGAAGGCGACGACACCTACCTGGATAACGGCCGCGTTGTTGCTGGCAACCCGAAGATATACGCAGCCCTTTCGAAACTTCTCGCACCGATTGCGAGGAAGATGAGGAGTTCGGGGACAGTTACCTGAATTGTTCGGGTAGGTTGCGCGACGCGTTACCGGTATTCAATTCAGGTAACTGTCCCCGAACTCCTCAGGGAAGCTCGTCGATTTCCTCGCGCTTTGGCGGCATGAGGTCGACAGGCCGAACGTCGAGCGCCAGCGCCGAGGCGCTCGCAACGTAGATCGACGAGTAGGTTCCAACGACGACACCGACGATGAGCGCGAGTGCAAAACCGGAAACGGTCTCCCCGCCGAGCAAATAAAGCGAGGTCAACACGAGCAACGTCGTCAAACTCGTGATCAGGGTGCGCGCAAGCATCTGATTGATCGACGCGTTGATAATTTCCGCGGCCGTGCCGCGGCGCATGAGCCTGAAATTCTCACGAATGCGATCGAACACGACGATCGTGTCGTTGAGCGAGTAGCCTATTGTCGCCAGAACCGCCGCGACGATTGTCAGATCGAAGCCGAAACCGAAGATCGAGAAAAAACCGAATACGAGTGTGACATCGTGCGCGAGCGCAGCAATCGTTCCGACGGCGAATTTCCAGCGAAAGCGCAACATGACGTAGACGAAGATCAGGATCAGCGCGATGAGCATCGCGAGGCTGCCCTGCTCCGCCAGGTCGGCGCCTACCTGCGGCCCGACGAACTCGATGCGGCGCAGCTCGACGGTCGGATCGGTGGCCTGAAGCACACCGAGAACGCTGTCGCGGATATCGCCACCGTCCTGCTCTTCCTGAGGCGGTAGCCGGATCAGCGCGTCGTTGACCGTGCCGAAATTCTGCACGAGCGGCGTCTCGAATCCTGCCTCGACGAGCGTGCTGCGAATGCCAGCAAGATCCGCGGCGCCGGTATACTCGACCTCGAGCAGGACACCGCCCGTGAAATCGATCCCGAAGTTCAGGCCACGCGTGAATATCGATCCCAGCGAAATCACGATGACAACGGCCGAGCACGCGAGCGCGATGCGCCGCCCGCCCATGAAGTTGAAGCTCGGAGTCTTACCGAACAGCATTACGTCTGCAACGCTCGGCCGCCGATCGACAATCGGTCGACCTGCCTATAGCCGTAAATGAAATTCACGAGCGTGCGCGTGCCGATAATCGCTGTGAACATCGACGTCACGATGCCCAAGGTCAGCGTCACCGCAAAGCCCTTGATCGGACCCGTGCCGAAGGCGAACAGCACCATGGCCGCAATCAACGTCGTGATGTTTGCATCGGCAATCGTCGAAAATGCCTTGTCGTAGCCCGCACGGATGCTGGCCTGAGGTGACACGCCATTGCGCAACTCCTCACGGATTCGTTCGAAAATCAGCACGTTCGCATCGACGGCCATGCCGACGGTCAAGACGATGCCTGCGATGCCGGGCAGGGTCAGCGAAGCCTGCAGGAGCGACAACAGCGCGATGATGAGCACCAGATTCGCGAATAGCGCAACGTTGGCGACGAGTCCGAACACGCGGTAGTAGATGGCCATGAAGAGGACGACGGCCAAGAAACCGATCACGATGGCTGCACGACCGCGTTCGATATTGTCCTGACCGAGGCTGGGCCCGATCGTACGTTCCTCTACTTTGACGATCGGCGTTGCAAGCGCGCCCGCGCGCAATAGCAACGCGAGGTCCTGGCCTTCGATAGGCGTAATGCCCGTAATCTGGAAATTGCTCGAGAACACGCCGCGAATGACCGGCGAGCTGATGACCGTCTCCTCGCGCGTCGTCCTCAGAATCTCCTCGCCATCGCGCTCGATGAGCTCGGGCTTTTCCTCGATGAACAGGATAGCCATAGGCCGGTTCAGGTTCGCCTGTGTCGTCTCGAGCATGCGGCTTGCGCCCTGATTGTTCAGGCGTACGTTCACGGCCGGCTGACCCTGCTGGTAAATGAAAGTCGCATCTGTGAGCTGATCGCCCGACACGATTACGTCGCGGCGCAATAACGTCGGGATACCCCCTCGATCGAAGCGCAAAATCGAGTTCAGCGGTGGTCGATTGCGCCGTTCGGCCTCGAAAGCATCGTTTTCGGTATCGACGAGCCGAAACTCCAAGGTTGCGGTCGCACCGAGGATGCGCTCGGCCTGCGACGGGTCCTGCACGCCCGGGAGCTGCACGAGAATTCGATTGAGCCCCTGGCGCTGCACGACAGGCTCAGCGACGCCGAGCTCGTTGACGCGATTTCGCAACGTGATGGTGTTCTGCTGAATCGCGAAATTCTGCCGCTCCGTAACCTGTATCGGCGAGAGCTCGACCCGAAAGCCGCGGTCGCCGTCGAAGTTTGCCCTGCCGATCGACAGTAGCGGATCGAGCGCATACACGATCTCTTCGGCCGCATCGAATTGCTCGGCGTCGACGATCGGCACTTCGATGACGTCGCCGTTGACCCTCATGCGGTTACGGATGCCCGCCTCGCGTAGCGCGGCGCGCAGGTCGGATTCGTACGTTTCGAGATACTGGCGCAGGGCCGAATCGAGATCGACCTGATAAAGGAAATGCACTCCGCCGCGCAGATCGAGGCCGAGGCTCATCGGCTGCAGGCCGAGCAAGCGGAAGAACGCCGGCGTGCGCGGCGCGAGTGTCAGCGCAACGACGTGAAACGGCAACTCCTCACCGAGTGCGGCGCTGCCTCTCAGCTGTGAAGCGACATCCGGGAAGCGCACGAGCACTGCGCCGTCCTCGACCTCGGCTGCAGTAAACGCGATCTCATCGGCATCGAGTCTCGCCGTGACCGCACTGACCGTAAACTGGTCCAGCGGGCGGGCGTCCTCTCGGGTGATCTGCAGCGCAGGATCGTCACCGAACAGGTTCGGCGCGGCGACGAGCGCACCGAACAGCACGATCCCGACAACGAGCAAATTCTTCCAGAGTGGATAGCGGTTCATGGCTGTGCTTAAGCGTTCTTGATCGTATCTTTCGGCATGAGCGCTGCAATCGTGCTTCGCTGGACCTTCAGCGACACGCCGTTGGCCACTTCGACCGTAATCCAGAGATCACCGACGTCGGTCACCTTGCCTAGCACGCCGCCACCCGTCACAACCTCCTGACCCGTCTCGAGCGCTTCGACCATCTGGCGATGTTCTTTCTGACGCTTGTGCTGCGGACGGATCAGCAAAAAGTAAAACAGCACAAAGATAATGACC
>JAOTTJ010000327.1 GCA_029864465.1 Gammaproteobacteria bacterium
GAGATGCGCAACGCTCATGCCCCATTGCGCACGCGACAGCGGCAAGGGCCGCGTTTTACGAGGTAGCGCCCGCGTGATGGGATCCCACAACGCCGTGAGCACGACCCAAAAGCCGACAGCTAGCCCGATGACGGTGAACACGCTGCCGCCGCCGTAGATGACGAGCGGTACGGTAATCGCTGAAATTATGGCGATGACAGCCGCAGGCGCGAGCTTGCGCGCCAGCGTTTCACCTTTCTGACTCAGCCAGCTTGCATGCATACCCGCGCCGAGCAGCACGAGCATTGGCAGCATCGGGACCAGAAACACGGAGTTGAAATACGGTGGCCCGACGGAAATCTTGCCAAGGCCGAGCGCATCGAGGAACAGCGGGTACAACGTTCCGAACAGCACAGCGGCCGTCGCGACGAGCAGCAGTATGTTGTTGAGCAGCAGAAACGCCTCGCGCGACACGAGTCGAAAGCCGCCTTCGGCTTCCATCTGGCCCGCGCGTACGCCATAGAGCAGCAATGCTCCGCCGCTGATGACCGATAGCAGCAAAAGGATGAACAAGCCGCGCGCAGGGTCGGCTGCGAACGCGTGCACGGAGATCAATACCCCGGAGCGGACGAGAAACGTGCCGAGTAGGCTCAATGAGAACGCAGCTATTGCGAGCAGCACGGTCCAGGATTTGAAGATGCCGCGGCGCTCGGTCACGGCGAGCGAATGTATCAGCGCCGTACCAGCCAACCACGGCATGAACGAGGCGTTTTCTACAGGGTCCCAGAACCACCAACCGCCCCAGCCGAGCTCGTAGTAGGCCCACCAACTGCCAAGTGAAATCCCGATCGTCAGGAAGACCCACGCGCTGATCGTCCACGGCCGCGTCCAGCGCGCCCAGTTCTTGTCGAGGCTACCGGTCAACAACGCCGCGATAGCGAACGCGAACGGCACGGCCAAGCCCACGTAGCCGACGTAGAGCATCGGTGGGTGAATGACGAGGGCGGGATCCTGTAGCAGCGGGTTCAGATCATTGCCATCGGCCGCTGCCGGTAGCAGGCGATCGAACGGATTCGACGTCAGTATCGTAAACGCTAAAACGCCAACGCTCACGATGCCGAGCACGCCGATGACCCGCGCCGCGAATACTTCGGGCAACGAACGGCTCGCGAACGCGACCGCCAATGTCCAGGTTGCGAGGATCAACAGCCACAGCAGCAGTGAGCCTTCATGGCCGCCCCAGACGGCCGCGAGCTTGTATATCAGCGGCAATGCCGAGTTCGAATTGATCGCGACGTAACGCACGCTGAAGTCATCGGTCATCGAGCTGTGCGCGAGCACGGCAAACGCGAGCGCGACGAACACGAACTGTCCGGCGGCCATCGGCCTCGCCAAGGCCATCCAGTCCTGACGCCCGATCGTTGCGCCGGCGAGCGGCACGGACGCCTGGATCAAGCTCAGCCCGAGGGCGAGAACGAGTGCGAATTGGCCGAGCTCAGGGATCATTGCGTCCCTGCAGCGCGCCCACGCTCGAGCGCTTCGGCCACTTCGGGCGGCATGTAATTCTCATCGTGTTTTGCGAGTATTTCCTCTGCCGTGAACGAGCCGTCTTCGTTCAACTGCCCGCGCGCGACGACGCCCTGCCCTTCGCCGAACAGATCCGGTAGCACACCTGTGTAGCTCACAGGAATCGAATGAGCGTAATCGGTCACGACGAAATCTATCGTCAGGCTGCCTTCCGTGCGTGCGACACTGCCATCGGCCACCATGCCGCCGAGCCGAAAACCGCGCTCGACCGGCGCATTGCCCGCGGCGATCTCCGTCGGGCTGAAGAAGAACAGCACATTCTCACGAAATGCCTGCAATGCGAGGGCCGCGGATACGGCTACGCCTGCAACGACCAACCCGATCAGCACCATTCGTTGTCTGCGCGGAGTCATGTCATTTTCCTCACAGTCGGTTGTCGAACCGGCTCGGCCTGCGTGCCGGCGGGTCTCAGGGCGCCAAGCGCCCGACGGTACCGGCGTTGCGCGAGCCAGACGTTCAAGGCAACGACGAATGCTGTAATGCCATAGGACGTCCAGACATACGCCGCATAACCACCCATAGCAAGGAATTCTTTCACGCCGACGCTCCCGTGACCAGTTGTTCGACCCAGCGGGCGCGGCTTTCTCGATCGAGAATCTCGGCCTGAACCCGCTTGAGAATCAACCAGGCGAAGCACAGCGTGAAACCCGCGATCATCGTCAGCAGCGGCACGAGCATGTCCATCGTGATCGACGGGGTGTCCAGCTGGGCGATCGTTGGCCCTTGATGCAGCGTGCTCCACCATTCGACCGAGTAATGGATGATCGGCACGTTGACGACACCGACGACGGCGAGCACCGCGCTGACACGGTCGCCCTTGTCGCGGTCGTCGAACGATGCACGCAGCAGCATGACGCCGAGATAAAGAAACAGCAGCACGAGCTCCGAGACCAGGCGCGCGTCGGCCCACTGCCAGTACGTGCCCCACATCGGCTTGCCCCAGACGGCGCCGGTTACGAGCGCCAGGAACGTGAACGAGGCGCCGACCGGAGCGGCGCTGACGGCCACTGCATGGGCGATCTTCATGTGCCAGATGAAACCCACGGCTGCGGCCACGGCCATGAGCACGTAGGCCATGAGACCGATATAGGCGCTCGGTACGTGGACGTAGATGATTCGAAAGCCGTCGCCCTGCAAATAATCGGGCGGCGCGAGCACGAGGCCGCCGTACGTGCCCGCCGCAATGAGAATGACCGCGCCAATGCCGACCCAGGGGCCGAGAAGACCCGCGAGCCGGTAGACGGTTGGTGGCGAGCCGAGGAGATGGAACGTGCGTTTGAGGCCCATCGGCGGCTACTCCACGCTGACCCGGATGGCGGCGGCGCTCGCGAGCGGTGCGAGCGACAGCGAGAACGCCGCAAGCGCGCCGAGCAGGTAGAGCGGCCCGAGCGCGGACTCCCCGTGCACTGCCATATCCGTCGCGCGTGTACCGAATATGAGCACGGGCGCCGTCAGCGGCAGCACGAGCAACCCGATCAATGTCCCGCCGCTGCGCAGGCCAACCGTCAATGCCGCTCCGATCGCGGCGAGCGCGCTCAGCGTCGGCGTCGCGAGCAGCAGCGCGAACATCAGTGTCGGCAAGGACTCCGGCGGCAGATAGAACGATAGAGCCAGAACGGGCGCGATCAATATCAGCGGCAAACCGCTGACGAGCCAATGAGCGCAAATTTTCGCAAAGACGAGCAAGCCCAGCGAGGCCGGACTCAGAATGAGCTGCTCCATGCTGCCGTCATCCATATCCGTACGAAATAAGCCGTCGAGCGCCAGTAAGGAGGATAGCAATGCCGCAATCCAGAGAACACCTGTGCCGGCCGCGCGCAGCGCGGCGACCTCGGGCGATAAGGCAAATGGGAACAGCGAGGAGATAATCACGAAGAATATCAATGGCGTAGCGAACTCGCTCCAGCGCCGCATGGCCAGCCTCAAGTCCCGCTCGAGCATGCTCGTGAACACACTCATTGCTAGAGGTCCACCTCGATTGCGGCGCGCCCGGCGAGCTTATCCGGCTGATGGGTCGCCACGACCGCCGACCCGCCACGTTCCAGGTGCGCGTTAAGCCAGGCAGCGACGAGACCGGCACCTCGTGTGTCGAGGTTCGTCAGTGGCTCATCGAGCAGCCATAACGTCGCCGGGCGC
>JAOTTJ010000328.1 GCA_029864465.1 Gammaproteobacteria bacterium
ATTCACGGGTTCCGGCCTCGGTGATCGCTACGCCGGACTCAACCTCTATGGTATCCCACTGCTGTTTCATTCTCTCGAGGAGGTCGATTTCGTCCGTGAGCGTATCGATCCGATTCTAGCCGATGGCCTCGAGCGGGCCGGTTTCGTGAGCTTCGGTTTCGTCGAAGGCGGTTTTGCGCGAATCATGGCGAACGAGCCCATTAGCACCGTTGAAGACATGCGCCGACGCAAGGTCTGGAACCCGGAGGGTGATCCGATCGGCATCATGGTGCTCGAGGCGATGGGCTTGTCACCGGTCGTCTTACCGCCCACGGATGTGCTCACGGGCCTGCAAACCGGTCTGATCGATGTCGTGGCGGCTTCACCGGTCGTCGCGCTCGTCCTACAGTGGCATACGAAGGTCCGCTACGTGACGGATCTGCCCATTGCTTACGGTCTTGGAATCCTCGCGATAGATGGACGTACGTTTTCGCGGCTGTCTGTCGAGGACCAAACCGTCGTCCAGGAGGTCATGGGGCGCGTCATGAGCGAGCTCGACACGGCCTCCCGTGAGGACAACCGCGAGGCGCAACAGGTGCTGCGTGAGTCCGGGCTCGAGTTCGTTCCTGTCGATCCGAGTGATGTCCCGGGCTGGCGCACGACGATCGAGGCCCTCTATCCGGCGCTGCGCGCGCGGGACGATATCGAGGCGCAGCTGTTCGACCGTCTTCTCGACGTGCTGTCGCAGTATCGCGGAGAATCGGTCACTCGAGCTCAGATCTTGAATTGACGCTGCCGTGTCCGGCACGACGAGTCAGCGTTGAGCCCGCCATGGCGCCAGAGGCTCGAATGGATCGAGCGATGGGCGAGAGCGCTCGAGAACGGTCTGCTCGTTGTGCTGCTCTCGTTGCTGCTGCTTCTCGCTAGCGCTCAGATACTCCTGCGTAACGTGCTCTCATCGAGCTTGCCATGGGGCGACGAGGCCGTGCGCCTGCTCGTGCTTTGGCTGGCGTTACTCGGTGCGATCGCCGCCAGCCGTGACGGTCGCCAGATCCGCATAGACGTGCTGTCTCGCGTCATTCCCAAGCGACTCGTCTGGATCCCTGACAGTATTGCGACGGGATTTACGGCGGCGGTTTGCGGCGTCTTTGCCTGGCATGCCTGGCGCTTCGTTCAAGACTCGCGTGCATTCGGCGACCAAATGCTCGGCGACTGGCCGGCCTGGATGCTGCAGCTGATCCTTCCCATCGGGTTCGGTGTCATGGCCTATCGCTATGCCGTGCGCACGACGGGCGTGCTCCTGCGACGGGAATGAGATGCTGCTGACGTCGTTGTTGTTGATTCTCGTCGCACTGCTCGGCGCGCCGCTTTTCGCCGTAATCGCCGCGAGCGCGATGCTCGGGTTCAGCCGGGCGGAGATCGATTTGTCGATCGTCGCGATCGAGTTCTTCGGGCTCGCTGAGATGCCGATACTCATCGCGATTCCGCTTTTCACGTTTGCCGGCTTCTTGCTCAGCGAGAGCGGTGCGCCGGGTCGCCTGGTGCGACTTTCGCAGGCATTGCTCGGTTGGTTGCCAGGCGGGCTTGCGATCATTTGTCTCGCGGCCTGTGCGTTATTTACCGCATTCACTGGAGCTTCGGGTGTCACGATCATCGCGCTCGGCGCATTGTTCTATCCGGCGTTGCGCGACGCCGGCTATGGCGACCGGTTCAGCCTTGGCCTGATCACGACCTCGGGCAGCCTGGGCCTGCTGTTTGCACCTTCGCTACCGCTGATTCTCTACGGCATCGTGGCCCGGGAGTCCATCGATGCGTTATTTCTTGCAGGAATCTTGCCGGGTTTGTTGCTCGTGCTCGTGCTAGCTCTCTACAGTTATTGGACTAACCGATCTTTGCGAGTCCCGTGGACTTCCAGCTCTGCCGCTGAACTCCGCGTCGCTCTGCGAGAGTCGGTCTGGGAGCTACCTTTGCCGATCGTCGTACTCGGCGGCATCTATAGCGGCTATTTCGCCGTTTCCGAGGCAGCGGCCGTGACGGTCATCTATGTGTTCATCGTCGACGTGCTGATACTGCGAGAAATCAAATGGGCCGAGCTTCCCGGAATCATGCGTGAGTCGATGGTCCTCGTCGGCGCAATCTTCATGATTCTCGGCGTCTCGCTTGCCTCGACGAATTACATGATCGATATCGGCGTCCCAGAGCGGCTGTTCGAGCTCATCGACGGTTACGTTCAAGGTCCGGCCTCGTTCCTGTTTGCGCTCATCGTTTTTCTGCTCGTCCTCGGCGCAATTCTCGATATTTTCTCTGCGCTCGTGCTCGTTGTGCCACTGATCTTACCGATTGCCGCGCGCTACGGGATCGATCCGATCCATCTTGGTATATTGTTTCTCGCAACGATGGAGCTCGGATATCTGACGCCTCCAGTTGGCTTGAATTTGTTCATTTCGAGTTTTCGCTTCGAGCGCGGCATTGTGGCGGTCTACCGATCGACGCTGCCATTTTTTCTCGTCTTGTTGCTCGCGGTATTTTTGCTCGCATATGTACCTTGGTTGTCGCTGGTACTCGTCCGGTGATATTCGCAAAACGTTACGCTGACCGCTGGCCTCGAACGGCGGTTTTCGTGGAGGGCTCGTAGGCCATGAAATTGCTGGGATTGGTGAAAAAGTCGCTCGGCTGGATCTGGCGGGCGCTGGACGGCACGCGTAAGGTGCTGCAGCTCGTCGTTCTGTTGTTCGTGCTCATTCTCGTGCTGGCGAGTCTCGCGCCTGATGTGGCCGTCGTGCCGGACGACGCCGCACTTGTGCTTGCGCCGGACGGGAATCTCGTCGATCAGCTCTCGGGCAATCCGCTCGACAGAGCGCTCTCGCGCGCCAGGGGCGTGCCGATTCGCGAGACATTGGTCAAAGACCTCAAGGATGCTATTCGCGCCGCTGCGGACGACGATCGAATCCGGGCGCTCGTGCTGCGGCTCGACGGGCTCGGCGGTGCCGGATTGAGCAAGCTACAAGACCTCGCCGACGAGATCGTACAGTTCAAGGAGAGTGGTAAGCAGGTCATCGCCCTCGGTGACAACTTCACACGTAACCAGTATTACCTCGCGGCGCACGCCGATGAGATCTACATGCATCCGATGGGCTTCGTCTACGTCGACGGCTACAGCAGATACCCGATGTATTTCCGCGAGGCGCTGGAGAAGACGCTCGTCGATTTTCATGTCTGGGCGATTGGCGAGTACAAATCGTTCGTCGAGCCGATTACGCGCGATGAGATGTCGGACCAAGACCGGGAGGCCGCAAGCGAGTATCTCGCCGGGCTCTGGGACGCGTATCAGGCCGATGTAACAACGGCACGCGGGCTCGAGCAGGACGCGCTACAACGGTATGCCGACAATGCGTCAGCGCTGCTCGCCGCTGCCGGCGGCGATTCCGCACAGCTCGCCCTCGATCAGCAGCTCGTCGATGAGTTGCTCGCGCGCGATCAGATGAATGCACGGATCAGGGCGATCCTCGACTCTGAGGAGGAGGATGAGGATGAGGATGATGAGGATGAGGTCGGCTATCCGCAGATTGGCCAGGGGGACTATCTTCAAGCCGTGCGCCGCGGCGAGGAAATCGACGACGAAGCCGATGCAGTTGCGGTACTCGTCGCCTCGGGTACGATTCTCGACGGCGAGCAGCCGCCGGGCACGATCGGTGGAAACTCGACGGCAGAC
>JAOTTJ010000329.1 GCA_029864465.1 Gammaproteobacteria bacterium
GCAGCTCACTGTAGCCCAAGACCGACGTCATCGGCGTGCGCAGCTCGTGGCTCATCGTGGCGATGAAGTCCGACTTTGCGCGGCTCTCGGCCTCGGCGCGTTCGCGCGCGAGGCGGAGATCCATCTCGTCCACGACGAGTGCTGCAAGCGACACCAGAACAGCTGCCTGCGAGACGTCAAAGTCAGGCCTCGGTTCTTGATCGATAATGCACAGCGTCCCGAGACGAGCACCCGACGTCGCAATGAGCGGGCAGCCGGCGTAGAAGCGAATATACGGTGGTCCCGTGACGAGCGGGTTGTCCGCAAAGGCCGGATCCGCAGTCGCATCATTGATGATCAGCGGTTCCTGCTGCTGAATGGCATGCGTACAAAACGAAATCTCGCGAGCAGTCTCACAGACATCCAGGCCCAATCGGGACTTGAACCACTGCCGCGTCGTGTCGACCAGCGATACGAGGCAAATAGGCGTCTGATAATGTGCCGCAGCAATGCTCGTAATGCGGTCGAAGGGCTCCTCCGGGTCAGTATCGAGAATCCGGTAGTCCCAGAGCGCACGAAGTCGCTCCGTCTCCGATAGTCCAGACTCGGACAGCATAGTCGTGTCGCCAGCGTCAATGTGTTTATGCTTCATAATGACTTTATTTGTCGAGCGAGTGGCGTTCCAATCGCTGTGATTAGGTCGCAGCTTCACAAGCTACGGGCTTTGCCTGGTCTACAACTTCTGGCAGAAACACCGTGACGATAGTGCCCTGCCCTTTCTCACTGCTGACCTCCACGCGGCCGTCATGTAGTTGCACGATCTCCCGGACCAGAGACATCCCGAGTCCAGTACCCGGGATTGCCCCGCTCGGGTCGGCGCGATAGAAGCGCTCGAATAGCCGACTCATTTCGTTTTCGTCCATGCCGATGCCGTGGTCGTTTACAACGATACCAACCTGGTCGCGGCCGTCGACCACGTCCCGGACGACCGAAAGCGAGATTTCACCGCCGTCAGGCGAATACTTGAAAGCATTGGACAATACATTCGTCAGGGCCTGAATCGTCTTCTTGGCATCGGCCAGCACGATCGGCGATTCTCCGGATAGCAACGACAGCTTGACCGTGCGGTCATCGTCCGGAATTCGCAGTGAGTCGACAGTCTGCTGCACGAGCTCGTGTACGGATTGCTGCTCGAAGATGAGATCCTCACCTTGACCAGCCTCGATACGAGCGATGTCGAGCAAGTCGTTGACGATATGTACGAGTAACGTAGACTGACGGTGGATCGTCTCGGCGATCTCCCGGGTCATCTTCACGTCATACTGTTCAGACAGCAGCAGCTCGGCAAAGCCGCGCACGCTCGTCATCGGTGTCCGCAGTTCGTGCGCCGCGATCGACAGGAACTCGCTCTTCATTCGGTCGATCTCGCGCTCCCGTGTGACGTCGCGCATGAACAATACCCAGCCACGCAACTCGTCGTTTGCACCCGTCATGCGTCTCAGGGACCGCGTGATTATGCGGCGCCGAGGCCGTGCCAGTGCGACTTCGTCCGTGTCACGACCCTCCAACTCCGCTACGGGCATGACACCGTTTTCTTCGTCAGAGAGCTCGGAGAATATCTCGTCGAGTGCCCTGAAGTGCAGCCTCTCCAACGGAACGCGCTGCGTGCCCGTCATCTCCTTGAACGATGGGTTGCAGTACGACAGCCTACCCAACGCATCGAATGCGGCAAACCCCTCGGGACTGAGTGTTAGAATCGTGTCGAGCTCGACGCTCAGCCGTTCGCGCTCCGCCTCCTTGGCCTTGCGTTCGGTGATATCCGCGAGGATACCCACGATGCCCGTGGCGCGTCGGTCTTTGTCCGACACCTCGATCGAAGCCTCCGACAACCAGCGTTCGGTGCCGTCCTTGGCACGAATGAGATGGTCACTGCGTCGCGGCAACGGTCTCTCTGTTGACTCGGGATCACCATTCGTGAATGTATCGATCGATTCGATGATCATGCCGCGGAAAAGTGCGGGCGTCATCTCGCTTTCTTTATGACCGGTCAGGCGAGAAATGCCGGCGTCGATGAACTCGAAACGATCACCGTTCGTACTCTCGTGATAAGCAACGGCATCCGCAGCCGCGATCGCGTCACGGTAGATGCGTTCAGTTCGTTTGACGGCCTCGCGCTGTTGCTCCAATCGTTCGTTGACCTCGCGTAAATCGCGCATGGCAATTTGCTGCGTCTGACTGATCATGAGCAGCTCTGCCATCGGATCGTGAACTGGATAGTCCGCGAGCGAGAGCCCGGCCGCCTCTATCTCAGCGGCCGAATCAAACCATGGCGAGCCGGCAAACAGCCACAGTCCTCGCTCCAGTTGCAGGAACTGGCCGCGCAAACGCACGCCGGAGTCCCTCAATTCGAGCAGGAAAGGCTGATCGAGTGCGCCGCGGATCGTCTCGATCGTCAGATCCCCGTGCGGTCGACGTAGTATCAGACTGTCGCCGAGCATCGTCCCGACCCTCAAGCCGGAGGCGATGCGGGCCATCGACGACCCGACTTGAGCGATCTGCAGCCCGTCGTCGATCGCGACATGGAACGGAAAGACCTCGTTGATAACCGCGCCGGGAACACCGATGCGGGGATTGGCTATTGCGGACATCGTCGTATCCTCAGGCAGCGGCATCCCAGCTGACGCGGAACACGCTCTGATCGTGGCCTTCCTCGCGGTGCTGCCTGAGCTCGACTCGAACCGGTGTGGAGAACATCTTGCCGAGACCGTAGAGCAAACCCTCTACGAAGGGCTCGAGCCCGGGAGCTCGCGTTGTCCAGTAGTGGAGGTCCATCTCGTTATCACTGACGTCATGACAGGAAAACTGTGGCGGCTTCAGGTCAGGATAGATCAGCTCAACGCGCGTGTGCAGATGCGGCAGCTTCTGCAGAAACTCCCGCAGTGTCTTGCCCGTCGCTCGCATCATTGGACCATACGATTCCAGAGCCGTGTGCAGCACCCAATGTTCGCCAAACGCTCGCAGTATCTCGTCGGCCGGTGCGCCGAGCGTCTCGCTCGCGGCCGCAACCAGACGGTAGGTGATCTCGTCAGGATAGGGCTGGTTGCTGATGAAGCCCTCGAAATCGACCTGCGCCTTCTCTTTGATCTGCTCCCAGGTCTCCGGCCCGTGCGCGCCGCAAACCATTTGCTCAATCGCCTTGTTTACTAATCCATACATAGTGCATCCTTGCATTCGCGGTTAAGATCGCGCGCATCATTTACAAACGATTCAGGATCTCAACCATGCCGAATCCCCTAGTTCTGATCGTCGACGATCAAGCGGACTTGCGAAAACTCATCTCGCTGACGCTCGGCAACACCGATTACGACCTCATCGAAGCTGTCGATGGCCCAGCCGCGCTCGAAGCCTGCGAGCAACAAGAGCCCGACCTCATCCTCCTCGATCTCATGCTGCCCGGTGGCATCGACGGGATCGAGATCTGCCGGCGCGTGCGCCAGGACGCGCGCCTTGCGCACACGAAAGTCGTGCTGCTTACCGCTGCGGATCAGGCCATCCAGAGAGAACGTGCCGAGGAGGTCGGTGTCGACCGCTACTTTCCGAAACCGTTCAGCCCGCAGGAACTTCGGCGACTCGTGGAGTCGCTGCTCGCGGCGAACACGGCCGAGTGAGTCCGGTTCGTACCAATTCTTCTCGGCGGTCATAACAGCAT
>JAOTTJ010000330.1 GCA_029864465.1 Gammaproteobacteria bacterium
GCGCCCGGCAGAATCGGCAGGTCGGTCTGTGCGCCGGCGATTCCAGGCTGCGCTAGCAGGAGGATGCAGGTCACGATTGAGATGACCATCGAGACTAGATGATGGTTCTGAGGCATTTCGCGCGAGCCCAATTTCGATCTCTGCATATCGGCGTCGTAGACGGCGGAATATGGCTACAGCGTCACAGGTTTCGGCTGCGTTGCTACGGCGGGGCGTCGTTGCTGCAGTCGCCGCCCGCGCAGCGATTGTGCGCCTCACACGTGTACTCGAGCAGACCCAGCGGCTCCCAATCGGGGCGCAGCGTCAGCTCGTAGTCTTGCGACCAGGGGCGCTCGAAGATCTCCGGGTCGTTGATCGTAATCCGGTAATGGAGCGTGTCACCCTCGCGGCGCAAGTGTTCAGTGGTCGTTAGCGCGTCGCTGTGCCAGCGGCTCTTCGTTGGATCGGTGTAATGGTAGTCATCGAGAATCCAGCGTCTGAAGTTGACGGATTCGATGACGAGCGTGTCGTCTTCCCAATGCCCCACGGAGTCGCCGTAGTAGGTTGGCTCGATGCCTTCGCGGTGGGGGCGCCCATCGGTCGGAATGATGCGTGCGGCACGCTGCAGCTCCGGGATGATCACGAGGTAATCCGGGTGATGAACGAACTGAATCGGCAGGATATAGAGCATCCCCGAGGGGAAGCCTGCCGGCAGGCACATTGCGCGTGGCTCGTCGATCCGCATGTCGCCGGTGCGCGGGATGTAGAGCAGGTCCTCCGCTCCCGGTTTCACGGGCGCCATGTTATGGGCATTGAAAATCTTGTCGCCCCGTGGCCCGGTTCCGCCCACCGTATCCGGCGCCGTGTAGATGCCGGTAAAGTCCGGCTTGCCGTCCGGCAGGCGCGGCACATCTGCCTGCGACTGCCCGCGCAAGGGGCTGCTGCCGAGCAAGGCGGCGAGTACCAGCGGATAAATATACTGATTGCGCATGACTGATCCCTTACCTATCTTCCCGCGGTGCCAGCACGGCTGAGCCGTCGGCAAACGTCAAGCTGCGTGTCGATGCGTTGTTCGAGCCGTCGCGCGCGCGCGAACCCTGCACGTTGACCTCAGCGCCGATTCTCATGGCGGTTTTCGTAACGCCCCGGCGCATCAGTATCCCCGGCGGCGACGTCGAGAATCCCCACGTCGTCACCGAGCCGTCGTCCTCCGTCACATCGACGAAGAACCAGACGTGGGGGTTGTGCCACTCGACCTTGGCGAGCGTGCCCGTCACCGTCACCGGATTGTCGGGGTCGAACTCGGCGAGCTCGGAATGGTGTGCCCACGCGGCCCGGCCTCCAAGTACAAGGCCAAAGCCCAACAGGATTAACGAGTATCGCTTATGCGGCATGTGGCTGCCTCTAGAGTGACGATAGGGCACTGTATTAAAAAGGAAAGTGGCAAGTCAATCGGATACCGGCTGCGAGGCCGTGGTCGCGGAATACGACCCGGGATTGCGTCTGATGGGCAGCCATATTAGCGCTGTGCCCGAATCCCGATATAGGTCCCGATGCCGGGCGTCGCGAATCCGAATATGTCTTCGTAGTCCTCATCGAGTAGGTTCTCGAGACGGGCGAAGAGTTCGAGTCGCTCTGTCAGTCGCACGTTGCCCGCTAGGCTGACGAGTCGATAGCTGGCGAGCTCGTGTCGCTCAGCGGGTCGCGGGAAGGGCGGGAAGAAGTTGTCGTATTGGCTGCCGTTGTACGAGACATTCAAATTGACGTTGACGCGCGCGGAGAAGATGTAGTTGACGTTGAGGCCAGCCATGTGACGGGGCCGCCTCAGCTCATCAATCTGATTTCCAGCCGCGTCTGGCTGCGTGCTATCTATGTAAGTGTAGGACGCTGTGATGCGCAGGGCATCGGTCGGGTCCGCCGAGATAGAGGTTTCCAAGCCTTGTCGATAACTCTTGCCCGGTTGGTTTGCAGCAGTGAACTGCAGGGCGACCGGGTCGAATACAAAGCCGTTTATTTCATCTTCGAGCACTTCATCAAAGTACGTTGCGCTGAGTGTGAGACGATCATCCAGGAAACTCCGGTCGATACCGACTTCCCAACCCTGCGACTGTTCCGGCTTCAGCGCATCGTTACCCAGGAAAGCATCTGGGAAAAACCCGAAGCGCTCGATAAATGTCGGAGACTTTTGACCCGTTCCAACACTACCGCGGAGCAACGTTCTACCGTTGGCCAGCGCATACGAGGCAGTTAAGCGATAGGTCGTTACGCGGTCGAAGTCGCTGCTCTGATCATGTCGAGCCGCGGCGGATAGGTTCAAAGCATCCGTAGGGTTGGCCCGATACTCGAGGATGTATCCGGTCGTATCGAGGCTTTGCGCGTGATTCGGGTCGCCGAAGGGGCTCGCAGCGCCTCTTTGCGAAAAATCTGCGCCTTCATGATCGAGCGCGAATGTCAGCGTGTCATCGAGCGAGCCGGGGAGCGAGAAGTCGCCTTGATAATACAGGCCGAGTTTCTGAGCCGAGAGCGAGCTGACCGAGGAGCCATCGAAATAGTTTTCGCTATTCGTGTCCAGGTAGGTCAGTTTGATGCTGTGAGTTATCCAGTTTCCTGAGTCGATCGTTGCACTCGCTTTCGCGTAGTTCTGACGGCTCTCGCTGGACCGGTCGGTATCCGTGGGCAGGCCCGTGACCAGGAAGTCGGTGCTGTCGAACTGTATCGTCGAATCCGTAAGGCGAGCGGCGAAGTCGAGTCGAGTGTTCTCGAATGCGTCCACGCGGGCGGTCAGATTGGCAATTGCGTTTCGGTAGCCATCTGTCTCATCGCCTGATCTAGAGACGTTGGTGCCGTCCGAGTCTAAATAGGAGAGCCCCAAGCCAATCTGATATCTATCGTTGGTGACTCCGAGCCGCGTTCCACCGCGGATCGTGTCAAAGCTACCTGTCTCGAGCTGTCCTTCAGCTTCAAACGGAGAAGTGGGCCTTCGTGTGATGATGTTGATGACCCCGCCGACTGCATCACTACCCCACAGCGCGCTCTGTGGGCCACGGACGATTTCGATTCGCTCGATATCCGACGTTGCGAGGTGTTCGAATTGGAACTCATCACCTGCGGTAGGATCATTGGCCTCGATACCGTCGATCAGCACGAGCACGTGATTGGCTTCGGAGCCCCGGACTCTCAGCTGAGCCTGCGAGCCGATGCCGCCCGAGCGACTGACGGCGATACCCGGCACGTCGCGCAGCAGATCGATAGCGAATGCAGAGCCTCTGCGTTCGATGTCCTCGCGCGTGATGAGTGATACGGAGCTCCCCGTCGATCCCAGGCTCATGGGTGTTCTCGAGGCGGTGACGACGATGGCTTCTAACTCAGCAGCCGGTTCCTGCGCATTGACCGTTGCGCCCGCAATCAGGCAGGCGGCTAATGCGTTTCTAGTTTGCATGAGGCGCTCCTCACGTGCGCACCCGCACGTGATAGATGGTCGACCCAACAGGAGAGGGCCCAGGTTGTAGCCGGGCGAAGTCGTCTAGGAGTCTTGTTTACGGATCCCAAACACTCTGGCACTCCCTCCGAGAGCCGACGTTCAAAATCGCTACGGGCCGGTATACGGACTCGCGAGCGAGCGCTGTCGAACGCTCAGAGCAGTCGCCTTCCCATGCAGATCAGCACAGTGGCTAAATGACTACTCTTACTCTCGCTTACCGTTGCG
>JAOTTJ010000331.1 GCA_029864465.1 Gammaproteobacteria bacterium
GAGCAGGAGGGGGGATGAGTATTAGACACCCGGGTCGACAGCGAGCACGGCTCGGTTCGGTGGCAGGGGCCGCCGTTTCCGTTGTCGGTGCGCTCGCGAGCCCCGTCTTCGCCCAGGAGCAACTCCCTGTGGGTCCGCCCCCGGCGCCGGATCTGACGGGGCGCTATGCACCGCTGACCTGCGGGCCGAACGGCGCAACCTGTCCGTTCATTGTCGATGATCTCAAGCTCACGAACGTCGGGCGCAAGATGTGGGAAGCCTATGAGGAGATTATCGGCCCGAAGTTCGATTGCGCGCAGGCGACGCCGCCGTCGCTGTTCGCGGATCCGTTTCGCTGGGCCATACATCAACTCACCGACCGCGTTGTCTTCGAGTACGAGAAGGACGACATCATTCGAACCGTCTGGCTCGAAGGGTGGCCTCACGACGAGCCCGGCGCCTACGACGCCTCATGGCAAGGTCATTCGCACGGTTACTACGATGGCGAGGAGCTCGTCGTCGTGACGACGCGGTACCAGTACGATCCGCATGGCATCGAAGACTTCGGCGGGATTCCATCGTCGACGCAAAAGCGAGTGACCGAGCGCTACCGCCGCGACGGAGACCGGCTTCATCTGCAAGCGCTGACCGAGGATCCTCTGATTCTCGAGGAGCCGATCTACTTCGAGTTCGAATATCTGGCCGGGCCCGATCCGCTGATCCTACCCTACGACTGCCAGCTCGATCAGGCACGTTTCCCGACTCAATATGCCGATCCGCGGCGCGGCACGAGCCTCGCCGACTTCGGCGGTCGAGACCCCGATCTCGTGCCTCTGGGTGTCAGCGAGCTAGAACGGCGCGCGAGACAGGCCGAGGAGTGAAACCTGGGCGGGGCGATGGAGCTTGCGAGACGGGAGAGACAGGAGAGATGACATGAGACTACAGGCATCCATGATTGGCTGGGCAGCATTGCTGCTCGCGGCACCGCTCGCGGCGCATCACGCGCAGGCGCCATTTTTCGACCAGAACACCGAAGTCGAGATAGAGGGCATCGTCACACGCTTCGATTTTCGCAATCCGCATCCAGTCCTGTACGTCGACGTCACCAACGATTCCGGTGACGTCGAGGAATGGCAGATCCAATTCGCGAATGCGACGGGCTTGAGGCGCCGAGGCTGGCACAAGGACATCATCGGTCCGGGCGAGCGCATTCGGGCGAGCGGCCATCCGTCCTGGAATCCCGAGACGCACGGACTGCAAGGCAGACGCGTGTTGAAAGAGGATGGCAGCGTGCTTGGCGCGCCCGTCGAAGACTAAGACTACTCGCGCGCGTAGCGGGCCTTGACGATCTGGGCGAGGATCGCGATCGCGATCTCGGCCGGTGCGCGGCCGCCGAGATCGAGCCCCACGGGGCCGGCAATGCGCTCGAGCGTTGCCGCCTCGAAGCCGAGTCCGGCAAGCCGTTCCAGTCGGCCCGCGTGATTCTTCTTGCTACCGAGCGCGCCGATATAGAAAGCGTCCGAGCGCAGTGCAGCGGCGAGCGCGGGCTCATCGATCTTCGGGTCGTGACTCAGCGTCACGAGGGCAGTCCGGCTCGTCAGAGACACCTCATCCATAACGTCTTGCGGCCAGGCATTCAGTATCTCGATGCCCGGAAATCGTTGTGGGGTCGCGAACGCCGGGCGGGGATCGACGAGTGTTGTCGCGTAGCCGGCGATGCGTGCCATGGGGACCAGGGCTTGGGCGATGTGCACGGCGCCAACGACGAGAAGACGGTACGGTGGCGAGATCGTTTGCAGCAGGTAGCGCTGGCCGTCGGACTCGACGACCGATGCGCCGTCGCGCTTGAGCGCCTCGTAGCAATGCGCACGCAAGGTGTCGGGCAGGCCTTCGAGACCGTCGGGTGTTTCGCTGGGGTCGAGAAGCCAGCGCTCGGCCGAGTCGAGGCTACGCAATAGCACGACCGGCCGCTTGTCAGCCTGCGCCCGGACGGCTGCGTCCAAGAGCTCAGCCCTCATTCGATGCGTTCCACGAGTATCTCGATCTGGCCGCCGCAGGCGAGGCCGACGGCCCACGCCTCGTCATTCGTCACGCCGTACTGGAGCAGCTGCTGACTACCCGTCGCAATGACCTCTTGGGCTGCCTCGATGACGGCGCCCTCGACGCAGCCCGCCGAGACCGAGCCTTCGAAGCGGCCGTCCTCGGCGACGGCAAGGTTACTGCCCGGCGGGCGCGGCGAGGAGCCCCAGGTCTTGATCACGGTCGCGAGCGCCACGCGCTTGCCGGCCGCGTGCCACTCGAGCGCGAGGCTCAGGATGTCGCCAGGATCTTTGTCTGTGACGGCCGGTGTGGCCATGATTGTCTTCTCCGTGGTCAAGGTCCCTGGATTGTCGGGAGTCTAACGCTAGCGCCCCCGGGACCGCCAGGTCGGCTAGAATCGGACCGTTGGACGAGGTCGCTCAGGGTGCTGATGCTCCCCAACCCTCTTCTCCGCAGCAAAGCGAGGAACAAGCCATGCTGGCAATGAAGTACACGGCACTCGTCACAGTCGCGACGCTCGCGTTGACGTTCGGTCTCAGCGGGCGCGTCGGAGCGATGCGCCAGAGGCACGGTATCGATGCGCCGGCGATCACCGGGCATCCCGAGTTCGAGCGCGCGAACCGCATCCACTACAACACGATCGAGCAACTCGTGCTCTTCCTGCCGCTGCTTTGGTTAGCGACCGGAGTCATCGGTGATGCCTGGGCCGCCGGCATCGGCGGCGTCTGGATCCTGGGTCGGCTGATCTATGCGCAGGCCTATCAGCGGGACCCGAAAAAGCGTGGGCCGGGGATGATCATTACGATCCTCGCGACAGGCGCGCTGGCAGTGAGTGTGCTCTGGGGGATCCTGCGAGCCCTTCTAGGGGCTTGATTCATGTCGGCCTGCGGAGAAGGTGGCGTAACCAGTGGCACAGCGCATGGGGTGAACCGATGACCCGGATCCGTTGGAGCCTGGCCGTGCGGTTGCTCGGGCGAGATTGGAAGGCAGGTGAGACGCTCGTGCTGCTCGTCGCGTTGCTCGTTGCCGTCGCCGCGATGAGTGCCGTCGGTTTTTTCACGGATCGCGTGCGCCAGGCCTTGACCCAGCAAGCTGGTGAAGCGCTGGCGGCGGATCTGAAGATTGAATCCGACACGCCGATCGATCCTGATTTCGAGGCTCGTGCGCTCGCCCGTCAGCTCGACACGGCCGAGATCATCAACTTCCGCAGTGTGATCCTGTCAGGCGATTCCAGCGCGTTGGCTGATGTGCGCGGCGTCACGGCCGGCTATCCGTTGCGCGGCGAGATGCGCGTTGCGGATGAGCTCGCTGGCACGCCGCGGCGTGCCCAGGGTGTCCCGGCGCCTGGAGAGATCTGGGCCGAGCCGAGCTTGCTCGCCCGACTCGACGCCGATGTGGGCGACGATCTCGAGATCGGTCTTTCGACGTTGCGCGTCACGCAAACGCTGGAATTCAGGCCCGATGAAGGATGGCGGTTCATGGAGATCGCCCCGACCGTGTTGCTGAACTATGCAGACATCGAAGCCACGGGGCTCGTCCAGCCCGGTAGCGTCGTGGAGTACGAGCTGTTGTTCGCGGGCGCCGAGCGGACGGTCGGTGCGTTTCGCCAGGAGATCGAGCCGCTGATCGGGATCGATCAGGAGCTCGAAGATATTCGCGATGGG
>JAOTTJ010000051.1 GCA_029864465.1 Gammaproteobacteria bacterium
CGAGGGCCCTGCAATCAATAGCGGTTTCCTCGATGGCCTGGACGTCGCGGCTGCGAAGCGCAAGATCATCGCCTGGCTCGAGGACACGGGACGAGGCAAGGCGCGCGTCAACTTCAAGCTGCGCGACTGGTTATTTTCGCGGCAACGCTACTGGGGCGAGCCCTTTCCGATCGTGTTCGTCGATGAGGAGGCAAAGAGTGTCGCAGACACCGAGCTGCCCGTCGCACTCCCCGATGTGCAGGAATTCAAGCCGAGCGGCACGCCCGAAGGCCCGCTCGCCACGGCCGGCGACTGGCTCGAGACGACGGACGCCGAGACCGGCAAGCCGGCGCGCCGCGAGACGAACACCATGCCGCAGTGGGCCGGCTCATGCTGGTATTACCTGCGCTACCTCGATCCCAACAACACCGAGCAACTCGTCGATCCCGAGATAGAGCGCTACTGGATGCCGGTCGATCTCTATGTCGGCGGCGCCGAGCATGCCGTGCTACATCTGCTCTACGCGCGCTTCTGGCACAAATTGCTGCACGACATCGGCGTCGTATCGACACCGGAGCCGTTCAAGCGCCTCGTACACCAGGGCATTGTTCTCGGCGAGCTCGAGTTCACGAAATTCGTCGGTGCAGACGGACAGCCTGTGTCTGCGGAGCACGTCCAGGCCGGGCGGGATGTACGTACGGGTAACCTCGTCACGGCCGAGCGCGCCCCCGAGGAAAACGTCGAGAAATCCGGCGAGCATTTCGTGCTGCGCGAGGACAACTCTGTTCGTGTCGATGCCCGCGCACACAAAATGAGCAAGAGCCGCGGCAACGTCGTGAACCCGGATGAGGTCGTGCAGGCCTACGGTGCCGACGCGTTCAGGCTCTATGAGATGTTTATGGGTCCGCTGGAGCAGGTCAAACCGTGGAACACACGCGGGGTCGAAGGCACGTACCGGTTTCTGAACCGGGTCTGGCGGCTTATTGCGGACGAGGAGCGCTCGGAGCTGAGCGCGAAAATCAGCGACGAGGCGCCGTCGAAGGAGCAACTCATCGCACTGCATAAGACCCTTGCCAAAGTCACCGATGACATTGAAGGATTGCGCTTCAACACCGCGATTGCCTCGCTCATGGAATTCACGAATGCCGCAGTCAGGTGGCCGTCACTGCCCCGAGAGATCGCCAGGCGTTTCGTCGTCATACTCGCCCCGCTGGCGCCGCATATCGCCGAGGAGCTCTGGGCGCGGCTAGGTGCCACAGAGTCGCTGGCCTACGCACCGTGGCCACAGGTAGACCCAGCGTATCTCGAGCGCGACACACTCGAGGTTCCCGTGCAGGTAAACGGCAAAGTCAGAGGCCGCATCGAGATTCCCGCGGATGCGACAGAGGATGAGGTTCTCGACATCGCCCGCGCCGACAGCAACGTCGCACGCCATCTGGGCGATCACGAGATCAAACGTGCGATCTACGTGCCCAGGCGCATCGTGAATTTCGTCGTTGGCCGCTGAACCGCGAGGACGAGTAACGCGATCAACACGACTGCGAGGTTTCCCCAGCGCGCATACGGCGTGCTACCCGTGAATCCCTGGACGGCACCTTCGAGCAGGTGCGGCTCGAACTGCGGCGATTGTGCGACGACGCGCCCGCTCGGGTCGATAATTGCCGATATCCCCGTATTCGTTGCCCGCAGCATGTAACGGCCGACCTCCGCGGCGCGGATACGCGCGATATCCAGGTGCTGATGCGGCGCAATCGAGTCGCCGAACCATGCGTCGTTACTGACGTTGACGAGCATCGTCGCCGCCGGCATGTAATGTAGCTGCTCGGCGCCAAACAAATCCTCATAGCAGATCGTCACGGCCAGGCGCTGACCCGCGACGGTCAGCGGAGGCTGGTCAGGCGGACCCGGGCTGATATCGGTGTGCGGCAGGTCCAGGACTCGCATCCAGTTGCGCACGAAGTTCGGCACCGGAAAGTACTCGCCGTACGGCACGAGGTGACGCTTGACGTAGAACTCGTGAGATTCCCCGAGTGCAACGAGCGAATTCTGGATGGCTCCGGTCTCGGGATTCGCGCGCAGGACGCCCGACAGCACCGTACTGCCGTGCTCGGACGCAAGCGCGTTGATTCGGTCGAAATAGTCGACGACGCGATCGTAGACGGCGGGAATCGCCGCTTCGGGCCAGATGATCAGCCTCCTGCCGAGCGCCGCAGTCGTCAGACCCTCGTAGAGCTGGAGCGTCGGCACGAACTGACTCGGCTGCCACTTCAGATCCTGCGACACGGCGCCCTGCGCGAGCGCAACCGTGATGATGTCGCTGTCGGGGCGTGTCCAGCGGTGGCTGGACAAGAACGATGCCGGCAGCCAGACAGCAACGAGGATCGCGACAGCGATCAAGCGTGCCTTGCGTGCACCGATGACGATCGTCGCTATCGCGCCCGCCGTCAGCAGCACGCACCAGCTCATGAGGTAGATACCGCCTATGCTGGCATATCCCATGAGCCAACTGTCGGCCTGGCTGTAGCCGACGGCGAGCCAGCCCATGCCCGAAAAGATCCAGCCGCGCAGCCACTCGGTCAGCACCCACAGCGCCGGCACGGCAGCGAGCCAAGCTTTTGGGCCGTGGCTCGAGAACCAACGCACCGCAATCCACCCCGTCGCCGCCGGGAACAGCGCGAGTATCGCGATGAGCGCCAACATGAGCAGGATGGCCAACAGCGGATGCGCGTTACCGAACCCGTGAATGCTGATATAGAGCCAATACATGCCGACGAGGAAGCTCGCAAAGCCGTAGACATACCCGAGCGTGAACGCCTGACGCGGGGTCGCCTCGGCCCATGTGAGCAGCAGCACTGCCAGGCAGACGGGAGCCAGCGCGAAGAGACTGAACGGCGCGTACGCGAGCGGCATGAGCGCGCCCGCAGCGAGGACGAGAATCAGTTTGACACGCGCCCTGTTCAGCACGAGCGCTCTCGTCAGCCCGAGCTCAAGCGGCCGACGTCCCTTCGACGCGCGCGACTTCCAGCGCATGGATTCGCCGTCGGTCAGCACGCAGAACCTTGAAGCGGAAGCCATCGAACTCGAGGAGCTCTCCACGACGCGGCAGGCGTCCGAGCTCGTGCATGACGAGCCCACCGACCGTATCGTATTCATCGTCGCTGAGCTGCACGGAAAAATGCTCGTTGAAGTCTTCGATACGTGTGAGCGCGAGCACGTTGTAGTGACCCTCGCCAAGGTCCTGGATCTGCTCGGCCGCCTCAGGGTCGTGCTCGTCGCCGATATCACCGACGATCTGCTCGATGACGTCCTCGATCGTCGCAAGCCCGGCAACGCCACCGTACTCGTCGACGACGATCGCCATGTGATTGCGGCTCTCCCGGAACTGCGTCAGCAGTGCATTGAGCCGCTTGCTCTCAGGGATGAACACGGGTGGCCTCAAGAGATCGTCGACGATCAGCCGCTCGGAGTCCTTATGCTCGCCAAAACGCCGCAGCAAGTCCTTGGCCAGCAGAATGCCGATGACCTCGTCGCGATCCTCGCCGATGACCGGAAAGCGCGAGTGGCCGGAGTCCATGATCGTCTTGAGCAGGACCTCGGGCGGCTCGTCGAGATCGAGCACGACCATGTGCGAGCGCGGGATCATGATGTCCCTGACCTGCGTCTCGGAGACCTCGAGCACACCTTTGAGCATTGTGTACTCGTCGCCCGCGAGCAGGCCACGATCGCGGCATTCGGTCAGAAACTCGATGATGCCCGGGCGCCCGCGGGGCTCGTCACCGCGTAGGGGAAACAGGCGCATCCACCAGCCGGATTTACTGGTAGCGTCGGTACTAGGAGGTTTATCTTCAGACATCGACCGCACCTATCTTGCAGCCCCGCTGGGCCGCTTGCAAGCTACCGGTAGGGGTCGTTGAAGCCGAGATCGGCCAAGAGGGCCGCTTCGTGGCGCTCCATGGCCTCGGCACCAGCTTCGCTGTCATGCTCGAAACCGAGCAGATGCAGTACGCCGTGAATAGCGATGTGCGCCCAGTGGGCATCGATTGGTTTGCCTTGCTCGACGGCCTCGCGCGCGACGACGGGGGCGCAGATCACGATATCGCCGAGGAGCAGTGGCTCCGGCCCGCTCACGGGATCCGGCCCGGCAAACGCGAGCACATTCGTCGGTCCGGCGCGTCCGCGGTAGCGTTCATTGAGTGCTGCGCTTTCGGCTTCGCCCACGATGCGGATGGAAATCTCACGGCAGGCCGCGGCGGCGAGGGCGCTTTGGACCCAACCGCTGATCTCGACCGCGCCCGGCACCGGCTCGAAGCCCGAGACGTCCTCGACATGGACGTCCGGCGCAGCCGACGCGTCGTTACTCCGGCTGCTCACCTTGACGCGCTTCGCGAACGCGCTGCTCCTCGCGCGCATAGGCCTCGACGATCTTCTGTACGAGCGGATGACGCACGACATCGTTCGGCCCGAAGTGGATGAACTCGATCCCGGCCACGCCCTGCAGAACACGCATGACGTGCTTGAGGCCAGACTCCTTACCACGCGGCAAGTCGGTCTGCGTCACATCGCCCGTCACAACGGCGTGTGAGCCGAAGCCGGTACGCGTCAGGAACATTTTCATCTGCTCGATCGTCGTATTTTGGGCCTCGTCGAGAATCACGAACGACTCATTGAGCGTGCGCCCACGCATGAATGCGAGCGGCGCGATTTCGATGATATGCCTCTCGATGAGTCGGCCGACGCGCTCGAACCCGAGCATCTCGTAGAGCGCGTCGTACATCGGGCGCAGATAGGGATCGACCTTTTGCGACATGTCGCCGGGTAAAAACCCGAGTTTCTCACCAGCCTCGACGGCCGGGCGTACGAGCACGATTCGCCGCACGCTGTCCGTGTCGAGTGCCTCTACGGCAGCAGCGACGGCGAGGTAGGTCTTACCCGTACCCGCCGGACCGATACCGAATGTCAGATCTTGCTCACGCATCGCGCGTGCATAGGCGAGCTGATTCGTGCCGCGCGCGCGCACGTCGCGGCGGCGTGTATGGATGATCGTGCCCGACGACGGCTGCGGCGCTTCGAGTCGCGCGTGCTCCTGCAGGCTCATATGCACGCGCTCCGGGTCGAGATCCTCTTTCTCGGTCAACGCATATAGCTCCTCGAGCACGCGCCGGCCAGCCTCGGTGCCGTCGGCGGAACCCGTGAGCTCGAAATGGCTGCCGCGGTTCTTGATCTGAATCGCGAGGCGTTGCTCGATCTGGCGCAGATGCGCGTCTATCTGGCCGCACAGATTGGCCATGCGTTGAGAATCCGCGGGTACGAGATCGAGCTCGACGAAGCCGTCGCTCGGTCTGGCGTCAGGCAACGGATTGCTCCTGGTTCGGCGCCGTGAGCCGGCCGCGCAGGGAATGCGGTAGCGCCGCAGCGATATGGACGTCGACAATCTGACCGATGAGCCGCGCGTCGCCCGGGAAGTTGACCCAGCGATTGTTCTGGGTACGGCCCGAGACCTCGACACTCGATTTTTTCGACAGGCGCTCGACGAGCACGGGCTCGATCTTGCCGACCATTGCTGTGCTTATCGCGCTCGCTTGCGAGTCGATGAGCGCCTGCAAATCGGCGAGCCTGCGCTGCTTGATCTCGCGCGGCGTCGGATCGTCCAAGGCAGCGGCCGGCGTGCCCGGCCGGGCACTGTAGATGAAACTGAAGGACTGGTCGAAACCGACGGCGCGAATGAGCTCGAGCGTCGCTTCGAAATCGGCTACCTCCTCACCGGGGTAACCGACGATGAAGTCCGAGGAGATCGAAAGATCTGGGTTCACAGCGCGCAACTTTTCGATCTTCGCGAGATATTCGGCGACGGTGTGGCCGCGCTTCATGAGCCTGAGAACGCGGTCGGAGCCGCTCTGGACGGGCAAATGCAGATAGTTGCCCAGCTTCGGGATGGCGCCGTGCGCCTCGATGAGGGCATCTGTGAACTCCACGGGATGGGAGGTGGTGTAGCGCAGTCGCTCGATGCCGTCTATCGCTGCGACATAGTGCAGCAACGTCGCGAAATCCGCCGTCCCACCATCGTGCACGGGACCTCGATAGGCGTTCACGTTCTGCCCGAGCAGCGTGACCTCTTTGACGCCCTGCTCCGCGAGCACCGCGACCTCGGCGATGACGTCATCGAGCGGACGGCTGACCTCCTCACCACGCGTATATGGCACAACGCAAAACGTACAGTACTTGCTGCAGCCCTCCATGATGGAGACGAACGCCGTGCAACTCGACGCACGCGGCAGCGGCAGCTCGTCGAACTTCTCGATCTCTGGGAAGCTCACATCGACGACACCGGGCTTGCCCGATCGGACCTCGGCGATCATCGCCGGCAAGCGGTGCAGCGTCTGAGGACCGAAGACGACGTCGACAAACGGTGCGCGGCGAAGAATGGCTGCGCCTTCCTGGCTGGCGACGCAACCGCCGACACCGATGATGGTCTCGGGATGCTCGGCCTTGAACGCCTTCCACCGCCCGAGCTGCGAGAACACTTTCTCTTGCGCCTTCTCGCGCACGGAGCACGTGTTCAGCAACAGAATACCTGCCTGATCGGGGGTATCCACGAGCTCGGCGCCGAGCGACTCGCCGAGCACCTCGGCAATTTTCTCCGAGTCATACTCGTTCATCTGACAGCCGTGCGTCGCGACGAAAAGCCTGTTATTCATCGCAGGACTCGAAGCCGTTGGGCGCCGACCGGATCGGATCGCTTACACCAGCGTAGACGGCCGCCGCCGTAACGCGCGGGACCGCAATCAGAATGGAATGTCGTCGTCAAACTCACCACTACCGCTGGGCGGGCCCGCCGGCGCGGTCGCCGCATTGGACTGGGCCGGCGCACCGCTGCCCGGCCGGCCGCCGAGCATCTGCATCTCGTTGGCGATGACCTCGGTGGACCAACGATCGTTGCCGTCCTTGTCTTGCCATTTGCGAGTACGGAGCTTGCCCTCGATATAAACCTGAGAGCCCTTGCGCAGGTACTCGGCTGCAATCTCGGCAAGGCGGCCGAAAAATGCCACGGTATGCCATTCCGTCCGCTCCTGCTGGTCGCCCGTGTTTTTATCTTTCCAGGACTCGCTCGTTGCGACCCGAATATTCGTCACGGCGCCGCCGCTCGGCATGTAGCGCGTTTCCGGGTCTGCACCGAGATTACCGACGAGAATGACCTTATTGATGCCCCTTGCCATGCTTGCTCCTTGAGTCTTCGTGCCGCGCCCGTCTGCCGAACGTGGGCCGGCTATTGTACGCCGTGACCCCGGCGATGGCACCCGGATAACTCGCGCGTGCGGGCAGAATGAGGCGTTCGAGAACCGCCCAGCTGATCACCCGGGCCCGCTTTGCGCTGCGCTTCTGGCGCAGCGTATAGTAGAACGTTGGCTTTCATTTGGGTCCAGACGGTGTCGATTCGCACAATCCAGATTCGCGGCGCACGCACGCACAATCTCAAGAATCTCGACCTGGATCTACCCAGGGACCGGCTCATCGTGTTCACGGGCTTATCGGGCTCGGGAAAGTCCTCGCTGGCCTTCGATACGCTCTATGCAGAGGGGCAGCGGCGCTACGTCGAGTCTCTATCGTCCTATGCACGCCAATTCCTGTCGATGATGGAGAAACCCGAGGTCGACCACATCGAGGGACTCTCGCCTGCGATCTCGATCGAGCAGAAATCGACCTCCCACAACCCGCGCTCGACCGTGGGCACGGTGACGGAGATCTACGACTACCTGCGGCTACTCTATGCGCGCGCTGGAATCCCGCGTTGCCCCGAGCACGGCACGGCGCTCGATGCCCAGACCGTCTCACAAATGGTCGATCAGGTTCTGGCGCTCGAGGAAGGCACGCGAATCATGTTGCTGGCCCCGGTCATCGTCGGCCGCAAGGGCGAGCACCTGCAGATCATCAATAGCTTGAAAGCCCAGGGCTTCGTCCGCGTGCGTATCGACGGTGAGATCGTCGAGCTCGACGACGTGCCGGCTCTCGACAAGCGCCGCAAACACGACATCGAGGTCATCGTCGACCGGCTGCGTGTCCGGGCCGATCTCAGGCTGCGGCTCGCCGAGTCCTTCGAGACTTCGCTCGCGCTCGCCAACGGCATCGTGCATGTCGTCGACATCGATGCATCCGAGCAGAAACCGCTCGTGTTTTCCGACCGTTTCGCGTGCTCGATCTGCGGCTATAGTCTCGCCGAACTCGAGCCGCGGCTATTCTCATTCAACAACCCGACCGGCGCTTGCTCCGATTGCGACGGCCTCGGCGTAAAACGCTTCTTCGACATCCAGCGCGTCGTTGCGCACCCGAGTCTATCGCTGGCGGGCGGCGCCGTCAGAGGTTGGGACCGGCGCAACCCCTACTACTATCAGCTCATTCAGTCCCTGGCCGAGCACTACGGCTTCGATATCGAGGCGCCGTTCGACTCACTGCCCGAGAGGATCAGAGACATCATTCTCTACGGCAGCAACAAGGAGCGTATCGAGTTTCACTACACGAATGCCAAGGGCAGCCGAAGCCGCTGGAAACACGCGTTCGAGGGCATCGTCCCAAACATGGAGCGGCGCTACAAAGAAACTGATTCGAACGCTGTGCGTGAGGAACTGGGCAAATATCAGAGCATGCAGGCGTGTACCGGCTGTGGCGGCGCGCGGCTCAACGAGGCTGCGCGCCACGTATTCATAGGGTCGACGAGCCTGCCGCAGCTCTCGGGCCTCGACGTCGAGGCGGCCTTCGCATTCTTCACCGATCTCAAGCTCGAGGGTTGGCGCGGGGAAATTGCGGAGAAAATCGTCAAGGAAATTAAGGATCGGCTGAAATTTCTTGCGGACGTCGGCCTCAACTACCTGACGCTCGACCGCAGCGCCGAGACCCTGTCGGGCGGTGAGGCACAGCGCATCCGGCTTGCGAGCCAAATCGGCTCGGGTCTCGTGGGCGTCATGTACATTCTGGACGAGCCGTCGATCGGTCTGCACCAACGGGATCACCGGCGCTTGCTCGATACGCTCGTGCGGCTGCGCGATCTCGGCAACACGGTCATTATTGTCGAGCACGATGCCGAGTCGATTCTCGCAGCCGATCACGTCGTCGACCTCGGACCGGGAGCGGGCGTGCACGGCGGGCAGATCGTCGCAGCCGGAACGCCCGACGAAATCAAAGCAAGCGCAGCTTCGCTAACGGGTCAGTATCTGAGTGGGCAAAAACGCATCCCGTTGCCGCCGACGCGCCGCGAGCCCGATCCGCAAACCATGCTCGAGATCCGCGGTGCATGCGGCAACAACCTCAAGGGCATCGACGTCGACGTGCCGATCGGCCTCATGACCTGTGTCACCGGCGTCTCGGGTTCCGGCAAGAGTACGCTCATCAACGACACGCTCTACCGGCTCGTCGCCGAGAAGCTCAACCGTATGCCTTACTATCCCGCCGGGTTCCGCGAGGCCGGCGGCCTGGAGCACATCGACCGAGTCATCGAGATCAGCCAGGCGCCGATCGGCCGCACGCCGCGCTCCAACCCAGCAACCTACACCGGCTTGTTCACGCCGATCCGCGATCTGTTTGCGGCGACGCAGGAGTCACGCTCTCGTGGTTACTCGCCCGGCCGGTTCAGTTTCAACGTCAAGGGCGGGCGCTGTGAAAGCTGCCAGGGGGACGGCGTCATCAAGGTCGAGATGCATTTTCTGCCCGACGTCTACGTCGCTTGTGACCTCTGCAAGGGCCGACGCTACAACCGCGAGACGCTGGATATCCGTTACAAGGGCAAGAATATTCACGACATCTTGCAGATGACTATCGAGGATGCGCTCGAATTCTTTCGCAACGTGCCTGTGATCGCACGCAAGCTAGAGACGCTGCGTGCGGTCGGCTTAAGCTATATCCAGCTGGGCCAAAACGCTACGACGCTCTCCGGCGGCGAAGCCCAGCGAGTCAAGCTCGCGAAGGAACTCTCCAAGCGCGCAACGGGATCGACACTCTACGTGCTCGACGAGCCGACAACGGGCCTGCACTTTCACGACATCGCCCAGCTCTTGAGTGTCCTCTACAAGCTACGCGACCAGGGCAACACGATCGTGGTCATCGAGCACAATCTCGAAGTCATCAAAGCTGCAGACTGGATTATCGATCTGGGCCCGGAGGGCGGCGCCGGCGGTGGCAGGGTCGTCGCAAGCGGACCGCCCGAAGCCATCGTCGCTGCGCACGGCTCACATACGGGCGAATGCCTGCGCGGGGTGCTCGACGCGCCTGCGCGAGATCGGCCTAAGGCCGGCGCAAGGTAGCGCCGCGATTGCTGGCGAAGCCTTAGCGCAGATCGGTGAGCGAACGAATACCCACGGCCTTGCGGATCTCGGCCATGTACGGCTCGCTGATCGCGCGAGCCTTCTCGGCACCCTGCTGCAGAACGCTCTCGACGTGATCGGGCGCGGCGAGAAGGCGCGCGTATTCCTGGCGCATTTCCTTGAGGTGATCGTTGATGTACTCGAACAGGAGCTGCTTCATCTCACCCCAACCGATGCCCTCGGCATATCGCTCGCGTATGGCCGCAGTCTCCGCATCGGTTGCGAACGCCCGATAAATTGCGAATAGCGTGCTGTCATCGGGATCCTTCGGCTCGCCGGGTTCCTGTGAGTTTGTCTTGATCTTCATGATGAGCTTGCGCAGCTTCTTTTCTTCGATGAACAGGGGAATGGTGTTGTCGTAGCTTTTCGACATCTTGCGACCGTCGAGGCCCGGCAGAACCGCGACACCCTCACCGATCTGCGCCTCGGGCAGCACGAACGTCTCGCCGAAGTGGTGGTTGAACCGCGCGGCGATGTCACGCGCCATTTCGACGTGCTGAATCTGGTCCTTGCCGACGGGTACTTTATCGGCCTTGAAGATCAGAATGTCGGCTGCCATGAGGATCGGATAGCAAAATAGGCCCATCGTGATGCCCTGATCGGGATCACGGTTACCGCGTGCCTCGTTTTCGTCCACGGCGGCCTTGTAGGCATGGGCCCGGTTCATGAGCCCCTTGGCCGTCATGCAGGTCAAGATCCAGGCGAGCTCCGGAATCTCCAGAACGTCCGACTGGCGGTAGAAGACGCTCTCGGGATTGAGTCCGGCGGCGAGCCAGCTGGCGGCGATCTCGAGCGTCGAGCGAGCGACCTGATCCGGATCCGACCCCTTGACGAGCGAGTGGTAGTCGGCAAGGAAGTAGTAGGTGCCGCCGACGTCCTCGCGCCAGCTCGCCGCGACGGCCGGGCGGATTGCACCGACATAGTTACCGATGTGCGGCGCACCCGTCGTCGTGATGCCTGTCAGTACGATTTCCATAGATACCAATCGCCTAGTGGCCCGCTAATAGCCAGCCGCGTGGCCGTCCTTGCGCGACTCCGACGCGGCGAAGTATGTCTGCTGCACCGCGTCCCACTGAATCGCCTGGTAGCCGCCGAAGCCGTCGCGCGCGCGCTCGACCGTGTGACCGCGCCGCTCGAGCTCCTCGACGACGTCAGCGTCGTAGTCCGACTCGAGCAGAACCGTGCCGCCGTCCTGCATTCTAGCGCCTGCCGGATCGCTCGAGCCTTCGTGACGCGAGCGCGGCGCGTCGCCGGCTTCCTGGACGTTCAAACCGAAATCGATGAGGTTGACGAGTATCTGCACGTGCCCCTGCGGCTGCATGTCGGCGCCCATGACACCGAAGCTCATGAGCGGCTCGCCGTCCTGCGTGACGAACGCGGGGATGATCGTGTGGAACGGTCGCTTGCCCGGAGCATAGACGTTGGGATGATCGGGATCCAGGCTGAACAGCTCGCCGCGATCCTGAAAACCGAAACCGAGATCCGGCACGGCGAGCCCCGAGCCGAAGCCGCGGAAATTGCTCTGGATCAACGAGACCATGTTGCCGTCGGCATCCGCCGTCGTGAGATAGCAGGTATCGCCGACGCCGAGGATCTCGGGCTCACCGTAGCCGATATCGAGCGAGGCCTTGTCAGGGTCCAGCAGGCGGCGCCGCTGCTCCGCGTAGGCCTTCGAGATCAGTTGCTCGACCGGCACCTCCACGAAGCGCGGGTCGGCATAGAAACGTGCACGGTCCTCGAACGCGAGCTTCTTCGCCTCGATGAGCGTGTGCAGATAGTCGGGATGCTGCGGCCCCCACGCTGCCAGATCGTAGGCTTCGAGCACATTGAGCATCTGCAGGACCGTGATGCCCTGATTATTCGGCGGAATTTCCCAGACGTCATAGCCGCGGTAGTTCGTCGACACGGGATCGACCCATTCGGAGCGATGCGCCGCGAGATCGTCTTCGCTGAGGTAGCCGCCGTTCGCATCCATGAACTCGTGAATGCGCCGCGCCACTTGGCCCTCGTAGAAGCCGGCCCGGCCGACTTCAGCGATCGTGCGATAGGTTTCCGCGAGATACGGATTGGCGAACGTCTCACCCGCGAGCGGCGCGCGCCCACCCGGCATGTAGAGATCCGCGAAACCCGGGTAGTCCTTGAACAGCTCCGCGTCCTGCGCCCAGTAGCCGGCGATGATCTCGGTGACCGGAAACCCTTGCTCCGCGTAACCGATCGCCGGCGCGAGCACATCGGTCATGGGCAGACGGCCGAAGGCTTCGTGCAGCGTGAACCAGCCGTCGACGGCGCCCGGCACACTGACCGATAGCGGCCCGTGCGCGGGAATCCGCTCGAGCCCCATCGCGTGCAGGGCATCGAGCGTCAGGCTCTGCGGCGAGCACCCGCTGCCGTTGAGGCCGCGGAGCTCGCGCTGCTGGGCATCCCAGACGATCGCGAACAGGTCCCCGCCGATACCGGAGCCCGTCGGCTCGACGAGCCCAAGAACGGCATTCGCCCCGATGGCAGCATCCATGGCCGACCCCCCCTGCCGGAGAATCGCCACAGCCGTCTGCGTCGCGAGCGGGTGGCTCGTCGCGGCCATGCCATTCTTGGCGGCGACGACCGAGCGGGTAGCGAAATATTGTCCGAAAGGTCTATCCATGGCTGTTGCGTCCCGTTCGAAATTCGTTGACCACGGCCCTGAAGGCTCACACAGAACGCCGGTCTCGGAGTGAGCGCAGACACGATGAACTTGGTGCCTGCGTATTGGGCGCCCTATTATTCACGAGATTGGACGGGCTGTTAACTGCCCGCGCAGCCGGGGAGACCCTTTGAACCACGACGAAGCACTCGATGACCTCTATCCCGCGCACCTGAAGGAATGGGCTGCGCGCTTCGAGGCCGCGCTCGAGGCGACGGGCTTTGACAGCGCCGTGATTCTCGCGGGCAGCGAGCAGGCCATATTCCGCGACGACAACACCTATCCGTTCGTTGCCGAGCCATACTTCAAGGCGTGGGTGCCACTGAGCCATCACCCCGACTCGGCCATCCATTTCGTCCCCGGGCAACGTCCGCGGCTCATCTATTTTCAACACACGGGATTCTGGCATGCGCCTCCGGAACCGCCTGCAGGAACCTGGCTCGAGTACTTCGAACTCGAGTGCATCGACAAACTCGCCGCCCATACGGCTGCGCTGGGCACGCTAACGGGACGCGTTGCCGCGATTGGGCCGCCGCATGACGAACTAGGCGGTGCGATGATTTGGAATGACGCCACCCTGCTTGCAGCGCTCGACTTTCGTCGCGCATACAAAACCAGCTACGAAATAGCCTGCATGGCTGAAGCCAACGCGATCGCCGCGAGAGGCCACGTCGCGGCGCGGCAAGCTTATGAGAACGATGCTTCCGAGTTCATGATCCATCAGGCCTACTGCGATGCAACCGCCCAGCGCGAAACCGAGCTGCCCTACCTCAATATCGTTGCGCTCAACGAGCATGCAGCCGTGCTGCACTATCAGCACCTAGCGCATACGCAACCGCGGACACCGAGCTCTTTCCTGATTGACGCGGGCGCGAGCTGTAACGGCTATGCTTCTGATGTTACACGTACTTACAGCCGTGACTCGAGTGCGATGCAGGCGCTCATCGATTCGGTCGATGCCTTGCAGCAGGAGATTTGCAGCAGAGTCGAAGCTGGACTCGATTTCGTCGCGCTCAACGAGACAGCCCACGCGCTGCTCGCGGAAGTCCTTCACACGCACGGCTTGATTCGATGCACGGCCGAGGAAGCGCAGGCGCGAGGCATCACGCGCACATTTTTACCGCATGGGCTCGGTCACCTGCTCGGCCTGCAGGTACACGATGCCGGCGGCCATATGGCCGGAGCCGATGGCAGTAGGCGCGAGCCGCCGCTCGCGCATCCGATGCTGCGCCTGACACGCACGCTCGAACCCGGCTTCGTCGTCACGATCGAGCCGGGCTTGTACTTCATTCCGTCGCTACTCGAAGCATTACGCGCAAGCGAGCACACCGATGCGATCGACTGGCGCGAGGTCGATGCGCTGTCACGTTTCGGCGGCATCCGCATCGAGGACGACGTGCTCGTGACCGAGAGCGGCCCGCGCAACCTTTCGCGACCAGCGCTAGAGCGTGCGTGCGTTTGATGTAGTGGCCACCCGACCGTTAACATGTCGGGCTGGGAACCTCGACCATGTCACATAGAACCAAAAATCTTCCTGAACTGAGCGGACTGGCGCACGTCGTCCGCGAGCTTCGCTATCACGAAGCATCGCGCCAACTGCTCGCGTTCGTGCTCATCGCGTGGTTCGCTGCTGTCGGAATTGCGAATCCGCTGAGCTTGATCGTCGGTGGCATCGTCGTGCTGATCGGCACGGCTGCCCGAGTCTATGCGAGCGGCTATATATTAAAGAATAAGCAGCTCGCGACGAGCGGTCCCTACGGACTCGTTCGGCACCCGCTGTACACCGGTAACATATTGATAATAATTGGTTTTTCTATATGTTCGGCGGCCTGGTGGACTGCGCTCGTGGCACTGTTCTTCTTCTGGTTTTACTATCCGACCGCGATCGAGTACGAGGACAGAAAGCTGCG
>JAOTTJ010000332.1 GCA_029864465.1 Gammaproteobacteria bacterium
GAGCTCTGGCGTGACCCGATTCGCCTCACGTTCGCGCTTCTGGGCACGGCGCTGCTCATGTTTATGCTCGGTTACGGTATGACGTTCGATGTCGATGAGCTGCGCTTTGCCGTGCTCGACGGCGACCAGACGCCCCAGAGCCGCGACTACGTGCAGAACATCGCAGGCTCAGGCTACTTCATTGAGCGGCCGCCGTTAGCGGAGCTCGCCGATCTCGATGCGCGTATGCGCACGGGAGAGTTGAGCCTCGCGGTCGAGATCCCGTCGGGCTTCGGGCGCGACTTGCGGCGCGGCCGTGGGGTCGAGGTCGGTGTCTGGATTGACGGAGGCATGCCGTTTCGCGGCGAGACCGTGCGCGGCTACGTCCAGGGTCTGCATTACCAATATCTGAGCGAGCTCGCCACACGCAACGGCATGAGCTCGCCGGTCGCGGCCGCCGGGATCGAGGCGCGTTACCGCTACAACCAGGACTTCGAGAGCTTCAATGCGATGGTGCCCGATACGATCCCGATCCTGCTCGTGTTCATTCCGGCTATGCTCGCCGCGCTCGGTGTGGTGCGGGAGAAAGAGCTCGGCTCGATCACGAATCTCTATGTCACGCCCCTGAACCGTATCGAGTTCCTGCTCGGCAAGCAGCTTCCGTACGTCGCCGTGAGCATGGTCGCTTTCTTTGGGTCGATGATACTCGCCATCCATTTCTTCGGCGTCCGGCTCAACGGCAGCTTTGCAGCCATCACGGTGGGGGCGCTGCTGTACGTGACTGCAACGAGCGGGCTCGGGCTGTTCATGTCGACCTTCACCCGAACGCAGGTCGGCGCGGTCTTCGGTACGACCATTGCAACGCTGACGCCGGCCTTCGCGTTCTCCGGGCTCACCTCCTCGGTCTCCTCGCTCCAAGGTCTGGCTGCCGTCATATCGGATATCTATCCGACGACCCATTTCCTGGTCATCGCTCGCGGCACGTTCAGCAAAGGGCTCGGTTTCGGTGAGCTGACGACTCAGTTCGCCGCGCTGGCGATCTTCGTACCAGTGCTGACCGCGCTATGCATCATGATGTTGCGCACGCAGGAGAAATGAGCATGGGGAGGCTCGCAAATGTGCTGCAACTCGGCATCAAGGAGCTGCGCAGCCTGTGGTACGACAAGGTGTTGTTCGGCTTCTTGATCTGGATGCTGTCGTTTGGCCTCTACAACGCGGCCGTGAGCCAGTCGACGGAGCTGCGCAACGCATCGATCGCTGCGGTCGACGAGGACGGCTCTCCGCTTTCCCAGCGGGTGATCGGCGCGCTGCGGCCCCCCGAGTTCATGCAGCCGGCATTCATCGATTTCGGGGACGTCGATCCGGGGCTCGATGCGGGCCGTTATACGTTCACCTTGCACGTGCCGGCAGGATTTCAGCGCGACGTGCTCTCGGGCGACCAGCCGGCGCTGCAGCTCAACATCGACGCCACGCGCATGAACGAGGCCTTCATCGGGGCCGGCTACATCCAGAACATCGTGACCGATGAGATCACGCGCTTCGTTCAGGGCTATCGCGGTGAGACCGTCCTGCCGATCGAGCTCGCGCTCCGCGTGCTGTTCAATCCGAACCTCAATGGCGTCTGGTTCGGGGGCGTCATGGAGCTCATCAACAACATCACGATGCTTTCCGTCATTTTGGCCGGCGCAGCCTTGATCCGCGAGCGCGAGCACGGCACGATCGAGCACCTGCTCGTTATGCCGCTGACGGCGGTCCAGATCATGGCTGCGAAGGTCTGGGCCAACGGCCTCGTCGTCTTGATCGCGGCAGCACTGTCCCTGATCTTCGTCGTGCAGGGTGTGTTGGGCATGCCGATTGCAGGCTCCATGACGCTGTTTCTGTTCGGCACGCTCCTCCACCTGTTCTCGGCGACTGCAATGGGGATCCTGCTCGCGACCGTGGCGCGCTCGATGCCTCAGTTCGCGCTGCTCATGATCCTCGTCATCGTGCCGTTGAACATGCTCTCGGGCGGAACATCGCCGCCGGAGAGCATGCCGCTTGCCGTGCGGTGGATCATGCTCGCGGCGCCGACGACGCATTTTGTGAGCCTATCGCAAGCCATCCTCTTTCGCGGCGCAGGCCTCTCGGTCGTCTGGCCGCAGCTCATTGCTATCGCAGCGATCGGTGCCGGGTTTTTTGGCGTTGCCCTGGCGCGCTTTCGCAGGAACATTGCCGTGGCCTGAGCGGGGCCGGCGGCGGTGCTCGGGCAAGCGCGGCCCCAGCGGTTGTGCCCGAGAGCGCATGCGCCCGACCTTCTTATCCTGGAACGAGACGAGCATAGGAAAACCAATACGATGAAACCTCTAGTCTCCCGACTCAGCTTCTGCCTGGTCTTGCTGTGCCTTTGGACGAGCCCCTCCTGGGGACAAACCATCACGGTTGGGCTCGTCACAGACGGGCCCGAGGCACGGCCTGGTATCGGTGTACCGATTTCCGTTCTGTCGCAGGAGATCGAAAGCCTGCTAGGCAACGAGCGCACGGTGGTTTTCCCGCCCGACAAGCGGATCGACGGCGGCTGGGAGCTCGAGGGCGTGCGCGATGCCTTGGGCCGGCTGCTCGCCGATCCCGAGGTGGACATCGTCATGGCCCTGGGCGTCGTCTCGTCGCACGAGGCGGCCCGTATGGATCTGCAGAAGCCCCTCATCGCGGCGATGACCGGCGATGCGCGACTGCAGGCGTTTCCGATCAGCGCGCAGACGGGCGGCAGTGGCAAACCCAACTTCGTCTACGTCTCGAGCTTTCGAACCATTGATCAGCAGATCGAAGCGTTCAGAGATGCCACGGGTTTCGAGCACCTCGCAGCACTCGTGGACGAGCTCACGCTCGAGGCTATCCCAACGCTCGGGCAAGACAAGGCCGCGGAGCTCGAGGCGCTGCTGGGCATCCGCATCTCGGTCGTACCCGTCACCGATTCCGTCGACTCAGTGCTCGCTGCGCTGCCGAGCGGCATCGATGCCGTCTATGTGACGCCGCTGCTACGGCTCGACGATGCGGCCATGACCCGGCTCGCGGACGGCCTCATCGAGCGCGGGCTTCCGAGCTTTGCCTTGCTCGGGCGCGGCGAGCTCGAGTACGGGCTGCTGATGGCGACGGGCGGTCGCGAAGAGGATCTCGTGGGTTACATGCGGCGCCTCGCACTGAACGTGCAGCGCATTCTGCGTGGCGAGCCAGCGGGCGATATCCCGGTCGGCTTCCGGGAGTCACAGCGCCTGACCGTGAACATGCGGACGGCGGGTGCGATCGGATACGTCCCGCGTTACGCCGTCACGGCGGATGCCGAGCTGCTCTATCTCGAGGAGCTCGAGCAGGGTGAGCCGCTGACCTTGGCCGAGGCGATGTCGGAGGCCTTGCTGGCGAACCCGAGCCTCGCTGTCGCGGAGATCGATCCGTTGCTCGCTCGCGAGTCCATCAGGCTCGCGAGGGCTGTGTTACGCCCGCAGCTCGGAGTCGGCGTGCAGGGGACTGCCATCGATCAGGATCGAGGTAACCCGTTCTTTCAGGCCGAGCGCAGCACCGAAGTTCAAGTCTCGGGCAGCCAGGTCATCTACGCTGACGACGATCGCTCCAACATCGTGGTCGCGGAGCGTCAGGCGCTCGCCGCCGACCATGCTTATCGGATCGTGGCGCTCGACACAGCCCAGGCTGCGGC
>JAOTTJ010000333.1 GCA_029864465.1 Gammaproteobacteria bacterium
CCTCGCGGCCGTGTCCAAGCATCTGCAGGTGCTCGAGCGGGCGGGGCTCGTGCGCCGGCGTCGTGATGGCCGTACGCATCACTGCTCCCTGCGCCCGGAAGCGCTCACGGAAGCGCTCGACTGGATCGCGATCTATCGGCGCTTTTGGCTCGAACGATTCGATGCGCTTAGCGATGCGCTGGAAACTCCCACCAAGAAGGAACCGTAATATGGAAACGCAAACTCTGACGCTGACGGAACGCTTCGCCGCACCGGTCGATCGGGTCTTCGGGGCCTGGAGTGACTCCGAACAGGTCAGTCGCTGGTTCGCGCCAGGCGACATGCGGGTGCCGGATGCCAGCATCGATTGTCGTCCTGGCGGCCGCTACCGTGTCGTCATGGAGGATACGGACGGCACGCAGCATATTGTCACGGGTGAGTACCGCGAGGTTGTCGACAACGAGCGCCTCGCATTTACCTGGCAATGGGAAGGTAGCGAGGTCGTGACATTCGTCGAGGTTGACTTTCGTGCGATCGATGCGGACAACACCGAGCTCAGCGTCGTCCACACGCTCTTCGAGACAGAAGAACAACGCGATCTGCACGGCCAAGGCTGGGGAGCTTGTCTTGCAAAATTGCAGAATCTCACGGAGAGTTAGTCGCAGACTAGGGGGAGTGGGTAATGGAAGAATTGACGAGTGGCGTAAGCTGGGTAGGTGTCGTTGTCGGTGCCGTCGCAGCGTTCCTGATCGGTTGGGTTTGGTACTCGCCCAAGCTGTTCGGCACGAAATGGGCTCAGGGCGTCGGTGTCGACCTCGGTAGTGCATCGGAGATGCCGGTAGGCGCGATGCTCTCGCAACTGATCGGTTTGTTTTTGATGAGCTGGTTCGTCGGCGTGACGGCCGTCGCGAATGCGTTGCTCACCGTGATCCTGGCCACGGCCGCGTTCGCCGTACTCGCCTACTCAGGTGGAATGTTTGCGAAGAAGTCCGCGTACGCGCGCGGCGTCGAGGCGGGCTACCTGGCCGTTTGCCTCGTCGTCATGATCGTCGCCCAGGGGATCTTCTAAGCGAGCGCCGAGCCGCAGCGAGATGCTCCGGCCCGGCGCCCTGATTGATTACGGATGAATTTATTACGGATAAACGGGAACGGTCACACGGTCGCCGAAGACGGACGTGAGGCCTTCGACGGCACAGGCCTCGTCTTCACCGCTCGCCATGCCGCTGACACCGATCGCGCCGATGAGTTGACCGTCGACGGCGATCGGCAGTCCACCGGGCTCCGAGTAAAAATCGAACAATCCGACTGCGCGCGGGAAGCCACCCGGGTTATTGGTGATGGCCGCGTGACGGAACGATGTTGCCGAGCGGCTGCGCAGCGCCGTTTCCGCTTTCATGAGTGCTGTTTTCATGTTGAGCGAGACCTGCCCATCCATGCGCTCGCCGTGCACGAGATCGCCGGACGGCGCGAGGATGAACAGTGACATGCTTTCCCCGCGGCCCGCGGCCCAGTTACGACAACTTCTTGCCACGCGACGCGCGGCATCGCTGGAAATCTGATTGGCGTTGAAGATGCGCGCCGCGGCATCGCCTGAAACTACCCACTCGGACGGCAGTGAGGACTCAGGCACCTTGGTTGCCCTGAAGCGCGGCACCGGGGCCGTCGGCGCAGGGCGCGGTCGCGGCAGGTCCTCGAGCACCGGTGGCTGGGGGCCGAGCACCTCGATCATGGCGTTATGCGCGCAGAGCTCGTCGCTCCAACCTTCGTTGATTCGCGGGGCTGAGCCACCAACGCCGATTGCGCCGATGAGCTGATCGTTGACGATGATCGGTAGACCGCCGGCATTGGCGAAGAGTCCGAGATCCATCCCGACCCATTCAGTGTTGGGGTCACGAATGGCCCGGTTCATTTGCGCTTTGCTCGGCTCGCGCAACGCGAGCGCCGTGCGGGCTTTCATTTCGGCGGTCGCGATGTTCGTCCACACTTGCCCATCCATGCGGTGGATGTAGACGTGGTTGCCGTCGTTGTCGAGGACGTAGACGCTGATCGCAACGCCTCGCTCCGTGGCGAGCCGCTCGCAGATTTGCGTGATGCGCTCGGCGGTTGCGAGGTTGATCGATGTCGTGTCGAGAATATGCGCTGCCGCGTCGCCGGAAACGACGAACTCCGACGAGACCGTCTGGGCTGTCGCCGCCGCGCCGAACATGGCCGCTGTTGCGGCGACGAAGGCGCGTCGAATGATTTGCTGGTTCACTGTTGTTCTCCCATCGGAAAGACTTTCTTTTCGGAACGTCTGTATGCCGGCGTTCCTTTGTATACGGGTCGTCATTCTCAGACTGTAACGCCAGTGACGGCAGACCGCCAAGCGTTAGTCGGTCGCGGCCGTCTCCACGATCACCGGCTCGACCAGGTTCTCTACGAGCCGCGCGCTGGCCAGGTAGCCATCGATGTCATGCTCGGGCTCGATGACCGGAAACGGGATGCCGCGCCGCTCCTCGATGATACGCGCTACGAGCTCGGCGTCGATCGGCACGGGCTCGACATCGGCACGCTGAAACGCTGCGCCGATGACGCGCTCGGCCTGCTCAGTGAGATCGCGCCCGTCCTCGGCGAGCGGCGCGTGGACTTCGAGATAGAGCTCCCCATCGTGCCAGCCTGCCAGCACGGGCTCATCGATGATGTTCACGGGCGTGCCCGGCGGCACGCGCTCGAACAGCGCCTCGATGTCCTCGGGATAGAGCCTGATGCAGCCGTGGCTCACGCGCATGCCGACGCCTGGCGGCTTGTTCGTGCCGTGGATGAGGTAGCCGGGCATCGAGAGCCGCATCGCGAAGTCGCCGAGCGGGTTGTCCGGGCCGGGCGGCACTATGCTCGGCAGCGGGTCGCCAAGCTCGGCGTGCTCGGCGCGCACGGATGCCGGCGGGTACCAGGTCGGCTCGCGGGCCTTTTCCGTGATCCGGGCCTCGCCCGTCGGCGTCGCCCAGCCCTGCCGGCCGATGCCGATCGGGTGGCTCGTGACGCGGCGCGCGTCGGGGCCGGCGGCCCCGTCATCGGCTTCTGCGGCGAAGTAAAAAAGCCGCATGGTCGGCAGATTCAGCACGATACCCTCGCGCGGCACGGCTGGAAGGACGTTCATCGTCGGGAGCACGATCGGCGTGCCCTCGCCCGGTATCCACGGGTCGACGTTGGGGTTGGCGAGCTCGAGCTCGTCGAAGCCGAGGTTGAAGTCGCGTGCGATTTGCACGAACGTGTTCTCGTACTGCCCGACAAGAAGCTGGACATCGCCGAGTATCTCTCGATCGGGTGTCACAGCGTCGAAATGGCGCGTCGGCAGAGGCGGGTGGCGGGGAGCATCCGCCGGGATAGAGGGAGGCGCCTCGGCAACCGGCTGCTCCGCTCTGCCCCATCCGTCACGCCAGGTGCCGAGCTCGAGACCGTCGACGAACGCGCAGCCGGCAAGTGCCGGCAGCAAGGCGGCGGACAAAATCGAGCGCCAGTTTCCGCAACGTAACATGCGGGGATTATAGCGCAGCGCTGGCCCTACGGCCCCCCTGTTGTCGCCGCCTCGATGAGCCGCGCCATCGCGTAGGCATCGGCGAATGCGCCGTCCCTGAAAGAATAGCGCCGCAAAGTGCCTTCGATCTCGAAGCCGAATTTCTCGTAGAGCCTGATCCCGGGCG
>JAOTTJ010000334.1 GCA_029864465.1 Gammaproteobacteria bacterium
CGACGAATTCGCCGCGTGCGTGCGTGGAGAAGCCGAGCCCGAGGTCGGCGGTCTCGGTGCGACGCGTTCGCTGGCCGTGATTCTCGCGGGCGTCAAGTCCGCGCGCGAGGGCCGCACGGTCGATGTCGATGAGGTCATGAACTCGCCGGATGCGTAATCTCCCGCCTCAGCGGCGCGCTGTGAGCGATCGGCTCTATGGCGCTTCTTCGTCTCGCGTCCGCTGCATGCCGGAGAGGTTTATTCGACGACGCACTCGTAGTGTAGTAACTCGCCGCCCATCGCGAGCCAGTACTTGTCGAACGTTGCGGGCTCGGTAAACGTCGCCGGCTCCGAGACCGTCATGTGAAAGTCGAGACGGCTCTGATCCTCGCTGAGCGTGAAGCGCTCGAAGACCTCGACGTCCTCCGTCTGCGGTGTGCCGCGCGTATCGAAGTAAGGCCAGTTGATGCGCGAGGTCTCTACGACGAGCGTGTTCTCGTCTTCCCAGCGACCGACCGAATAGCCGAGGCGGGACGCCGGCTGGTCCGCCGGGTTCTCGGCGTTCTCCATGTGGATCGTGCGCTCGATATTGAAGAACTGCGAGCGAATGTAGATTTCCCCGTCTCCCTGCACGAGCTCGTATCGCTGCGGGTTCTTCATCGCGTGCGGCATGCCGCCGGGCTCACAGCGCGTCAGGTAATTGTCGAGGACGTCCCAGCTTGCACGTGCGGCGATGGCCGCCTCGGTAAAAGGCGAGTGCTCACGGTCGAGACCTCGCATCGGCAGGCTCCAGACCCGGAAAAAGCCGCGGTTCTCGGTCGCTGCCCTCGCTAGAACCTCTTCGTCGACGACCCAGGACGAGCTGCCGCCGATGTGTTCTTCGGTGAAATAGGGCTCCGACTCGTATTCGAGCACGGCCTCACGGCCGTCGCCCAAAAGGATATGATTTGCGAGCAGGACATTGGCCCGGCGCTTGGAGAGCTTGCCCGCGACCCTGACGATGTCACCGACGACGAACATGTCGGCGCTGAGGCCCGTTCTCTGCAAAGTCAGCGCGTTGCCGTAGGCTTCGAGTCGCCACTCTGCCTCTTGACCGGCGTCATCGACGGTTGCGAGCCTGAAGATTGGATGCGGGTTGCGCCATTGCACCTCGAGGAGCCGGCCCTCGAGCTCTCTATCGATCTCGGAGAATTCCGCGCGCGAATGATGTGCGGTCGCCAGAGTGGGCAAGCAGATCAATGCTGCGATCAACCGCATCAGCCGTTGCATAATCTTCTCCTGTGGACCAGGTCCAACGCCGGACGCTGCAATGCGCAAAATTCTAACAGCGCGCGTTGTAGATGCCACGATGCTCTGAGCGAGTGGATGAGCTGGGATGCCTCGTATACCCTAGGCGCGCCCCGAACAGGCCCGTTAGTTCGGGATCGAACATAAAAGGAGGGGGCGTCGTATGTCCAATCTCGTTCCGCCGCACGGCGCGGACACGCTGAGGCCGCTACTGTTGCCGGAGACCGAGCGCGCCGAGGAAGCGCGCCGCGCCGAGCGCCTCAAGCAGGTTCCACTCTCGAGTCGCGAGGTCTCGGATCTCTTCATGCTCGGCATGGGGGCGTATACGCCGCTCGAAGGCTTCATGGGCGAGGCAGATTGGCGCGGTTGCTGCGAGCCTATGCAGCTCGCTAACGGGCTGTTCTGGCCGATCCCGATCACGCTCTCTTGCGCGCAAGATCTCGGCGACAGCATTGGTATCGGTGAAGACGTCGCGCTCGTCGATGGCGAGAGCCGCGAGCTGCTCGGCATTCTGACCGTCGAGGAGAAATACGCCATCGATCGTGACTTCGAATGCTCCCACGTATTTCGCACGACCGATACGGCGCATCCGGGTGTCGAAAAGGTTATGAGCCAGGGCCCGGTCAATCTCGGCGGGCCTGTGCGCACGCTGTCGGAAGGGCATTTCCCCGAGACCTACGCCGGTCTGTACCATCGTCCCGCGGAGACGCGCGCAATGTTCCTCGAGCGCGGCTGGTCGAAGGTTGCGGCCTTTCAGACGCGCAATCCCATGCACCGCAGTCACGAATATCTGGCCAAGATTGCCATCGAGATCTGCGACGGTGTACTGATACATCAGGTGCTCGGCGCGTTGAAGCCCGGCGACATCCCGGCCGAGGTGCGCGTCGCGGCGATCGATGCGCTCGTGCGTCACTACTTCGTGCACGGCACGATCGTGCAGGCGGGCTATCCGATCGAGATGCGTTACGCCGGCCCGCGCGAGGCGCTGCTCCATGCAGTGTTCCGCCAAAACTTCGGCTGCTCGCACCTCATCGTCGGTCGCGATCACGCCGGTGTCGGCGACTATTACGGGCCGTTCGATGCGCACCACATCTTCGATACGCTACCTGCCGGGAGCCTCGAAACCGACGCGCTGAAGATCGACATCACGTTCTATTGTTACAAGTGCCACGGCATGGCCACGGGAAAGACGTGTCCGCACGAGGCTGAAGAACGTCTGGCCATCTCGGGGACGCGGTTGCGTGAGATGTTCGCCAACGGTGAACCGATTCCGCCGGAATTCAGCCGTGCTGAGGTTGTGGACGTGTTGCAGGCTTACTACGACGGCCGGGAATGACGGTTCCTGGCATGCTCCGGCTCCCGCCGGAGTCCAGCATCGGTTGCACCTTTGTCATATTGTATTACAATCATACAAGGCCGTGATCCAAGGACGCCTGCGGAGCGTCGCACAGCGACGACCATGGCAAAAACACGTGAGAGTAGGGAGAATTCACGTGTCGATACACAGGCATGCGGTCGAGCACGGCGTGCCGCGAGAGTGGCTTTCGGGGAGGCCACGCTGCCGATCGGCGCGACAGACAACAACTGGCTAAGTTCGGGGTACTAGATGTTCACCACCAATCCGTTCGCCGAGCTTTCGGCGTCCATCGCGCCCTCGGTCATGCAGACCTACGTCGTCGTCATGATCGTTCTTGTCGTGGCCGGCACGCTCTACGATGTCGTACACAAGAGCAGCGCGAAGTATTTTTTCCAGAACTGGAACAAAGCCAAGAGCAATGGCGCGCGGCAAGTCGGCGGTGGTGAGATGGTATCGCTTGCGGTCAAGACGGCGGTCGTCGATGTGCTGGCCTCAGGAGAATTCTGCAATCAGCAGCGCCGGATAGCCCATCTGCTCGGAATGTATGGGTTCGTGGCGTACGCCCTCGCCACGCTCGTCATGGTGTTTTCCTACGCGACACCCGCGACTCCGACACCTGCGATCTGGCCGGTGCTGTGGCATATCGGTGCCCTGATGATCTGTGTCGGCGGCTACTGGTTCTGGTTCTTCATCCGAGTCGACGTCGCGGCCGAGGGCGGCTCGCCGTTTCGGATCATGCGCGCCGACCTGTTTGTCCTGTCCCTGCTTGCGAGTGCGACATTTGCATTGATCTGGTCGTATCTGCAGTCCACAGGCGGCGCCTGGGCGATGCCTGCTTTCGGCTTGCTCGTCATTGCCACGACCGTGCTGTTCGGCTCGGTACCGTGGTCGAAGTTCGCGCACATGTTTTTCAAGCCGGCGGCAGCCCTCGAGAAGCGCATGGCGGAGGCGAACGGCACGCGCAGCAATCTGCCGCCGCCCGCCGACAAGCCGGCGCAGTTCGGCACCGCGCGAACCG
>JAOTTJ010000335.1 GCA_029864465.1 Gammaproteobacteria bacterium
GAAGATTTGTGCCCTGACCCGAGATCAGGACAACGACCTTGAGAGGCTCACGCCCTTTCAATCGAGACGGACTCCGTGGTCTGCGTCCGTGACGATTTCGCCGACGCACCAGGCTTGCTCACCGCTCGCGCCCAGGCTTGCCAGCGTGGGCTCAACGTCAGTAGGTGCAACGACGACGATCATGCCGAGTCCGCAATTGAACGTGCGCAGCATCTCGCGCTCGGCGACGCCACTGTGCTCGAGCCAATCGAAAACGGGCGCGCGCGGCCATGCATTGCGTTGGAGGCGTGCGCCGAGACCCTTCGGCAGCACGCGTGGGATATTTTCGAGCAGGCCGCCGCCTGTGATATGGCAGAGCCCCTTGACGCTCGTTGCTTCGATAAGGGCGAGAATCGAGCGCGCGTAGATGCGCGTAGGCGCGAGCAGCGCATCGATTAGAGACTGACCGTCGAAATCGACGCTGGCCGGATCCGGGCAGCGCTCGAGGACCCTGCGAATCAGTGAGAAACCGTTGGAGTGAGGCCCGGAGGATGCGATGCCGACAAGCTGATCGCCGGCTCTGATGTCAGTGCCATCGATGAGCCGGCTCTTATCCACGACCCCGACACAAAAGCCTGCAAGATCGTACTCGCCGGCCGAATGCATACCCGGATGCTCGGCGGTTTCTCCGCCAAGAAGCGTTGCGCCCGCGAGCTCGCAGCCGCGCGCGATGCCGCCAATAACACGCGCTGCGACATCGACGTCGAGACGCGGCGTCACGAAATAATCGAGAAAGAACAGCGGCTCAGCACCTTGGACGATGACATCATTGACGCACATCGCCACAAGATCGATACCGATGTCGTCGTGTGCGTCGTTGTCGATCGCAAGCTTGATCTTGGTGCCTACACCGTCTGTGCCGGCGACGAGCACGGGCTCGGCGTAACGATCGTGAGCGAGAGCGAACAGGCCGCCGAATCCACCGAGTCCGCCGAGCACCTCGGGGCGTTGCGTGCGCGCAACCGCGCCGCGAATGCGCTCCACGAGCGCCTCGCCGGCATCGATGTCGACACCGGCGGCCTTGTAGGTCAGGGGGTCCCGGGCGGTCATGGTTCGCGGTCCTGGAGGAAGCTAAGCCGTATAATAAGCCAGCCGTAGCCTTACTGGACAGTCATGATCGAAGCGCAGTCCTCGAATTCACAGCGAACCCGGCGGCTGGCTGCTGCGGCAGGCGGCCTCGTCTTACTCACACTCTGTATAACGGAGGATGCACTCAGCGCGACGTTCCCCGAGCTTTACAGCGTCATCGTGGCGCCCGAGACGACCGGCGTGACGCAGAGCCGCCCGCGGACGCAGGATGAAACGATCAGATTAGCGATGGGTCAATTGCTAACGCGAGTGACGGGCCGGCGCGACGCACCGTTCGAGCCTCAGCTCGCGGAGATGCTGCGCCTGGCCGGGGACTTCGTCGAGCAAATCGGGCAGCTGGATCGAGACACCCTGGTCGTTCGTTTTAACGCCAGCAACGTCGAGTCTGCGCTCGTGCGGCTCGAGCAGCCCGTCTGGGGCTCGGAGCGGCCGGTAACGATGCTGTGGATCGCGGTTGATGCCGGACTCGGCCGACGCGAACTGCTGGCAGCCGAGCCATCGATGACCGCGCCGCAGTCGGAGCTCGAAACGCTACTCGCGGGATTTCGTGCCGAGCTCGCGCAGGTCGCCGATGAGCGCGGCCTGTTATTGACGCTGCCGTTGCTCGATATCGAGGACATGACAGCGCTGAGCTTCGCAGACGTCTGGGGTGGATTCAGCGACCGGGTCATACGTGCTTCGGAGCGTTACGCTGCCGATGACATATTGATCGGCCAGATTCGCCTGACCGATTTCGGCGCTGTGACGCGCTGGACGCTGCTCAGGGGAGGGCGCGAGCTGCCCTTACCGGGCCAGGCGTTTCGAGACGGGCTTGATGCGCTCGCCGACGTTTATGCTGCAGCGTTCAGCACGCTGGGCAGTGCGAGCAGCGCAGCCGTGACGATTGTCGGTGTCGATACGCTCGATGACTACGGTCGTGTCATGCGATACCTCGAGTCGCTCAGCCTGCTCGAGGCCGTCGAACCCGAGGAGCTCGTGGAGGGTTCGTTGCGCGTACGCGTTGCAGCACGCGGCGGTGAGTTCGCATTGCGCCGTGTGCTGGAGCTCGGCGAGCTGCTGCAGCCGACGCCTGGCAACGAGCTGACCTATTCGCTCGCACCGTAGGAAGCTGTGCTGCGATGAGCTTGAAGTGGCTGCCGAATGCGATATGCGTCGTGCGAGTGCTGCTCGTCGGTCCGATCGTCATCATGCTGCTCAACGAGCGTTATCTCGCTGCACTGATGCTCATTGCAATAGCGGGTTTCTCTGATGCGCTCGACGGGTATCTTGCGCGTGCTTTCGATTGGCGCACACCGCTCGGCAGTCTGCTCGATCCGGCAGCCGACAAGTTGCTCGTCGTATCCGTGTTCCTGACGATGACGGTGCTGGGGCTCGTGCCCATGTTTATTACCGTCGTTGTCGTACTGCGCGACGTCGTTATTATCGGGGGTGCAGCCGCATACCAGTGGCTCATTGCACCTGTGCAAGGCGAACCGACTGTCATCAGTAAGCTCAATACGGCCTGCCAGCTATCGTTCGTGCTGTTCACGCTCACGGATGCTGCGCTGATGTGGCCGCCCGAACCCGTGCTGACCGTGCTCGGTGCAGCGGTGCTGTTCACGAGCCTGACGAGCGGGCTGAACTACGTCGTGGGTTGGAGCAAGCGGGCATGGCACAACTCCAGCGCTGCGACCTGATGGCGCGCGGAACGCGGCCATGAGCGCGCAGCTCGCTCTGCCGTTGGCGCTTGCTCCGCACGCGCGCTTTGCGACGTTCTTCGAGGGTGCCAACGCCCAACTCGTGGCGCATCTGAAGCAACTGGACTCGCGCGTGACGGGCGAGGTCGTTTGGGTTTGGGGTGCGCCCGGTTCGGGTCGGAGTCATCTGCTGCAGGCGGCGTGCGCCGATCGAGCTCAGCGTCGGGCGATCTATCTGCCGCTAGCAGAGCACGACGGGCTGCAGCCTGAAGTTCTCGACGGCCTAGATAGTCTCGAGCTCGTCGCGCTCGACGATGTCGATTGCGTCACCGTGTCAGCCGACTGGAATCGCGCGTTGTTTCGCCTGTTCAACGGCCTGCAGGCCGAAGGTGGCGCGCTGCTGCTCGCGGCAGCAGGGCCGCCGGCCGTGACGCGTTTCGATCTGCAGGATCTGGCGTCGCGTGCGGCGGCCGCGGTCGTCTATCAGCTCCGGCCGCTGGATGATGCCGACCGCTTGAGCGCTCTGCAGATGCACGCAGCAGCGCGCGGGCTCGAGTTGTCCGATGCCGCCGGGCAATACTTGCTTACGCGCGTGTCGCGAGACATGGCCGGGTTGTGCCGTTGGCTGGAGACGCTCGATGCGGCGTCGCTGGCGACGCAGCGTAAACTCACGATTCCGTTGATCCGCGAGACGCTGGCGGAGCACGCCGGAGCGTGACGAACAAGAGCGCAAGCTCGACGCCGCTTGCGAGCAACACGACGATTGCGCTCAGCGACTGCGCTTGCGAGGCGATTGTTTCGACGAGACCTAGGCCGATATAA